>NZ_LZJD01000047.1:0-42908 GCF_001666875.1 Mycobacterium sp. E802 | reverse complement strand
GGCGCCCCATCCCCAGTTACGACGCCGGCTATGCCGAAATCGAGGCGATCGCCCGCGGGGTCGACGACGCCGGCGGCGGCCTGATCCAGTTCGTGCCCGATCTGGTGGCGGGTGACTATGAACCGGCCCTGCAGACCGTGTTCGACGTGGCCGCCGACGTCGGGTTGCCGGTGACGTTCACGCTGGCGATCGGCAATGCCGGGCCGGCCTTCTTCGAGGACGCGCTGCGCATGGTGGAGAAGGCGAACTCGAACGGCGGGCAGATCACTGCCCAGATCTTCCCGCGGCCCATCGGCCTGGTGCTCGGGCTTGAATTGTCGGGCAACCCGTTCGTGCTCTACCCGAGCTACCGCGAGATCGCCCATCTGCCGCTGGCCGAACGGGTCGCCGAGATGCGTAAACCCGAAGTCCGGCAACGCATTCTGAACGACTCCGCAGCCAGCGACGGTCACCCGCTGATGTTCGCGGTGCAGGCATGGGACTACATGTATCCGCTCGGTGAGGTGCCCGACTACGAGCCCGATCCGTCGAACTCCATCGGCGCGCGAGCCCGTGCCCGTGGCGTCGACCCGCTCGAGGAGGCCTACGACCGCGTCCTCGACGACGACGGACACGCCATGCTGCTGGTCACCCTGGCCAACTTCCGGGACAACTCGCTCGACACCGTGGCCGAGTTGCTGCGGCGCGACGACGTGGTGTTGGGTCTCGGCGACGGCGGCGCGCACTACGGGATGATCTGCGACGCCAGCTTTCCCACTTACCTGTTGACCCACTGGGTACGCGACCGCGCCACCGGGACGTTCAGCGTCGAGGACGTGGTGCGGGAGCTGACGTCGGTCCCGGCCCGGGTCGCCGGGCTGGCCGATCGAGGTCGAATCGCGGTGGGTTACAAGGCCGATCTCAACGTCATCGACCACGCCGGGCTACGGTTGCACCGGCCCGTCGTGGCCTACGACCTGCCGGGTGGTGGTCGTCGCCTGGATCAGACCGCGGACGGCTATGTCGCCACCGTCGTCTCCGGCGAGATCATCGCCGAGAACGGGGTTCCGACGGACGCGCGGCCCGGCCGGCTGGTTCGCGGTCGCCAGGCCGCACCCGCGTAAGGGGTCAGCCGCGCAGCGGAATCGCGACGCCGGCCACCATGAGCAGCACGTCATCGCATTCCGCGGCGATCCGCATGTTCACCATCCCGAGCAGGTCGCGAAAGATGCGGCCCGACGCGGTATCCGGCACGATCCCACTACCCACTTCGTTGCTCACCGCCACCGCCGTGACGGTGCACTGACGCCACGCCGCCACCACCTCGTCGATGTCGTCGTGCACCGGCACCAGCTGTCCACTGTCCCAGCAGCCGTGCCGATCCATCCGCGCGGCCAGCCAGGTGCCGAGGCAATCGAGCAGGACCGGCGTCTGGGCGGTGCGCAATTGGCCTGCCACATCGGAGCTTTCGACGGTGTGCCATTCCGGTGGGCGACGCGCCCGGTGCTGCCGGACCCGTTGAGCCCATTCCGGATCGCCGTGCCGCGGCCCACCGGCGGCCAGGTACCGGACCCGCGAATGCCCGGCGAGCAGCCCTTCGGCGTGTACCGATTTCCCCGAACGCACGCCGCCGAGAACCAATGTGCGGGAAGTCGGGGATGCCACCGGGGAACGGCGCGTGCCCACCCGCACCACCTCGCCGTCCCGGCCGGCACGCGCACCGTATTGCGTGAGCGCCGTGGACAATTCGGGGCCCGGAAGGTTGAAATGGCTTAGGTGTACGGCCACGACGTCGGTGTGGTCTCCGATCGCGCCGGATTCCCGCATCTGGGTCAGCGTGCGCGCAAACGACGGCAGGTCGTGGTGGTCGGTGCCGTGGTCGGTCTTGGGGCCGAACGTCTCCTCCAGGAACACCGCGTCGAACCCGGCCGCGGCGATGGCCGCGTGGGTCGCGTCGGGCAGCGGACCGGTGTCGGTCGCCCACAGAAGTCTTGTATCACCGCGGGATACGTCGTACAGCACGGCATCGTCGACGAGTGCATCGGTGTGCGCGGCCGCCACCACCCGAACCGTATACGCGCCACCGGGCACCGGCAGGGTGAGCTCCTCACCGGGGTATACGGCGCGGAACCGGATCGGGTCGTCCGGGCCCACCCAGTCGCGGCACTGATCGAGAGCACCCGGCGGCCCGATCACGTCGAGCGGCTCGGTCCGGCCCACCCAGTGCCGCATGACCAGGGCTGCCGGGCCGACGTGGTCGAAATGGCCGTGGGTCAACAGGATGTGGCGCACCGCGGCCAGCGTTCGCCCGGCGCGCAGTGCGGCCCGGGGCACTTCCGGACCACAGTCGATCAACAAAACATCGTCGACGAGCGCGGCGGTCTGCCCCCGGATCTCACCGGCTGTCAACGCCCACCGACACGACCGGCAACTGCAGAACGGGTTGGGCCAGCCGTCGGCACTGCCGGTGCCCAACAACATCACATCCATCAGCGCACCGGCTCCCGAACCGGCAACACCGCGATCCGCCCGCCGCGCTCGACCACATCGACACGGGCCTGGTAGATTTCGGCGATCCGTTGGGCGGTAAGCACTTCGGTGGGAGTGCCGTCGGCGACCACCCGCCCCGCGGCAAGCATCAGCATCCGATCGGCGTATTGGCCCGCCAATGTCAGATCGTGCATCGCGGCGATCACGGTGATGCCGTCGGCCGCGCGGAGGGTGTCCACCAACTCGAGGACCTGTTGCTGGTGGCCGACATCCAGTGCGCTGGTGGGCTCGTCGAGCAGGAGCACAGACGGCTGCTGCGTCAGGGCCCGGGCGAGCACCACGCGTTGCAGTTCACCGCCGGAAAGCTCGGTCGCGACACGGGCGGCGATGTCCTGCAGGCCGAGTCGTTCGATCACACCGGTCACCACGTCACGGTCGGCGGCCGACGGTGCGGCAAACCGCGGCAGGTGTGGTGTCCGGCCCAGGGTGACCAATTCGGTCACGGTCACCCCTTCCGGAACGACAGGCCGCTGCGGCATCAGCGCCACCTCCGCGGCAATCTGCCTGCGACGCACGGTGTGTGGGTCCAGACCGGCCACCCGTACCGTCCCGGTCAAGCGCGCATCGTTGCCGGCCGGCACCAAGCCGGCGATCACATGAAGCAGCGTGGTCTTGCCGGCTCCGTTGGGGCCGACCACGCTGACCCATTCGCCGGCAGACACTGTCAGGTTCACCGACCCGAGCACCGCCGTCTCCCGCCGGATGAGCGTCAGATCGGTACAGGTCAGGGCAACCGTCATGGCAACCTCCGACTGCGGCGTAGCACCACGAGGAAAAACGGCGCCCCGATGGCCGCCGTCACCACGCCGATCGGAAGTTCGGCCGGCGCCATCACCGTGCGCGCCAGGACGTCGGCCAGCATCAGGAAAGCGGCGCCGAACAGTACCGACAACGGCAGCAGCAACCGATGTCCGGGCCCGACCACCAACCGAACCGCGTGCGGCACCACGATTCCCACAAATCCGATCAGTCCGCTGACGCTGACCACCGCCGCCGTGCCCAAGGTCGCCACCGCAACCAGCAGCAGCCGCACCCGGCCCGGGTCCACCCCGAGGCTGGCCGCCTCGGTGTCCCCCACGGCCATCACGTCGAGGATCCGGGCGAACAGCAGGATCACCACGATCGTCGACACCACATACGGCAGCGCGACGCCCACTTCGCTCCAGCCATCGGTGCTCAGTCGCCCGAGCAGCCAGCTGTACACCTGACGCATGGACTCGTCGTAACGCTGTTGCAGGAACGTCTGCCCCGCATTGGCGAACGCGGCCACCGCAACACCCGCCAGGATGATCACCACTTCCGTGCGCCCACCGCCCACACCGCGGCCCAGCAGGTACGTGGCGGTGACCGCCAGAATGCCGCCGGCGAACGCCGCGACCGGTACCGCGAAAGTGCTTGCCGCCAAGCCGGATACGATCACCGCGGTAGCACCGAGACCCGCCCCGCTGGAAACGCCGAGCAGATACGGATCGGCCAGCGGGTTGCGGAAGACGCCCTGATAGGCGGCGCCGGCGATGGCGAGGGTGCCGCCGACCAGGGCACCGAGCACCACCCGCGGCAATCGGATCTGCCACAGCACCGCATGCTGGGACGCCGTCAGACCGTGATCGACATCAATGCCCGGTAGTCCGTCGGCCAGCGCGAGCAGCACCCCGCGCGGCGGCAACCCCGCCGGGCCGACGAACGTCGCGAGCAGCGCGGCGCCGAGCGCCCCGAGCACGGCCGCAGCCATCACCCAGACGCGGCGACGATCACCGCCGGGCCGGGACAGCGTGCACCTCGGAAATCACAGCGGCGATCGTCTGCACCATGTCGACGATGCGTGGGCCCCACCGGCTGGCCACGTCGGCGTCGAGCTCGTAGATGTGGCCGTTGCGAACTGCCGACACGTCGGCCCATCCGGCCCGGTCCGCAACGGAGGTCCGGCTGGTGCCGCAACATTGCACATCGGCCAGGAGGATCAGATCGGGGTTCGCGGTGACGATGTACTCCTCGGACAGTTCGGGATACGGGTCACCTCCGGCGCTGTCGGCGATGTTGACCAAACCGAACAGGCTGTAGAGCTGACCGGTGAAGGAGGCGCTGCCGGCACTGAACAACATCGGGTCGAGTTCGTGGTAGTAGCTCAGGTGGGTTTTCGGAGCGGTGTCGACGGCCGCACTGATCTTTCGGCGCATCTGCGAAACCGACTCCGTGGCGTCGGCGGCGTGCCCGGTCGCCGCACCGATCTTCTCGATCTGGGCGTACGCGTCGTCGAGGGTGGCGGGGGCGGGCAACGCCAACAACTCGATGCCGGCCGCCTTCAGGCCCGAGACGAGGTAGTCGGGGGCATCGGCCGTGACGACCAGGTCCGGTTGATAGCGCACGATGGCCTCGACGTTGGGTTCATACCCGGACAGATCGGCCTGCGTCGGCACGTCACCCGGATGATTCGACTGCGCGTCGACGGCGATCACCTGCGGGCCCGCACCGATCGCCCACAGCGTCTCGGTTGCCGACGGGCTGAGGGAGACGATGCGCTGCGGTGCGCTGTGGCCCTCCGTTGCGGCCGGCCCCGGTACAGGCGCGCAACCGAGCAGAAGCAACGCCGATGACACCGCCAGCCAGGCGCGCACGCGTCTCACCAGAACCAATCCTTCGTCCGAGGCGGTTGTCCGGCTCAGCCTAGTCTGGCCGGTCGGGCACCCAGCGAGCCCAACCGGCCTATCCTCACGTCATGAGCGTGAAAGTGGACCTCAACCAGCTGGCCGACAAGCTGGCGGACTACACGTTCGCCTACCTCGTCACGGTCGACGACAACTACCACGCACACACGGTGGCGGTGGAGCCCCACCTGGTCGACGGGGTCATTCACGTCGGCCCGGTCGGCGGGCACACCCGCAAAAACCTGGCCCAGCACAAAGACGTCACCCTGGTCTGCCCGCCGAGTGTGCCCGGCGGGTATTCGCTGATCGTCGACGGTCGCGGTGAGGCCGGGGCCACCGAAGACCAGATCCAGCACATCGTGCCCAGTCGGGCCGTGCTGCATCGACGAGCTGCCCGGCCCGGCCCGCCCAGCAGTCAATGCGAGAGTGACTGCATCGTCTTGTCGGAGAACTGAGGCGAGTCGTGCCGCGGCGCCGAGCGGCGGTGATCACTCCCGGTCGGTACCGGTGGCGTTGGAATCTTCCAGCAGTCGTTTGAGGACGTCACCCGGGTCACCTTGTCCGGGATTCAACTGGTGGGTGGCCACCCCGTTCGATTCGGTGGCGATGCGGTCCGCGCCGACGGTGTCTCGCGTGGACTGATCTGTCACTCCGCCCGAGCCCTGACCGTTCTGGCCGGCACCGCCCTGATCTGCCCCCTGGCCCTGTTGACCCTGGCCGGATTGCCCCTGGCCGGGTTGTCCCTGGTCTCCCTGGCCCTGGTCCGGTTGGCCCTGGCCGCCTTGACCTCCCTGGCCACTCTGGCCACCTTGGTCACCACCCTGGCCACCACCGCCTTGACCGCCTTCGCTGCCGCCTTGGCCACCTTGACCACCGCCCTGGCCGCCACCGCCGCCTTGGCCGCCACCATCCTGGCCACCGCCGCCACCACCCTGCGACGGCGGCGGGTCCTTCAACTTGTCCTGGAGTCGTTGTTCGGTTTCGTTGAGGTGCGCGCGGCGCTCCTCATCGGGCTCGGTCGTGGTGTCGAAGCAGCCGCCGGGCGCCTCCTGCGTCACCTTCAGCGCCTCGGTCCAGAACTTTTTGGCCTCTTCGCGGTTCTGGTCGGCGTTCTTGAGATCGCCCAGCGTCTCGAGCACCACCTCGAGATTGATCCGGACCGGACATGATCGTTCCGGGCTGACCAGCGACAGCGACTTCTTGAACTCCGACTCCGCGTCGGCCAATTTCCCTTCCAGCACGTAGCGGTCGCCGTCGGCAAAATATGGCTTGTACGAGTCGATCACGTTGAACGACTTGAGCCTACGTACGTCGTCGGTCAAGCCGTACGAGTCATAGCTGAGGTAATGGGATCTGGCCGAGTGGCCGTAGATCACCATCGTCACCAGTTTGACGCCGATCGCCACCAGCACCACGGCGGGCAGAATCGAGAACAGAATCAGCCTACGCCGCAGCACTTTCCGGCTCGGCCCCTGTGAGAAGAACGCGCGGACCCACCTGATCGCCGACTGGAATGCCGAAACACTGCGCTGTTTCAACATCACGCACCCCGCTGGCTGGTCATGCGGGAGACCCGATACTCGCGTGCCATCGCGAACAACTCATAGAACATCAACAGCATCGCGATCGCCGTGAAAACCCAGTAGAACTCGGTGCGGTCCCCCGGCAACGACACTTCCTGCGCTACCGCGGTCGACGAATCCTCATCCAGCGGTGGGATGAGCGTGGACGTCGAGGCACCGAGGTCACGGTGGAAGTACGGCACATGCAGTTGCTCGGCAACGGATTTCAACGACGCTTCGTCGAGCACCGAAAGAAACTGTGGGCCGGCACCTGACGGATCGGGAAAGTAGGTTTTCTCCCCATTCTCGGCCAGCCGACTGGCCACCGGACCGCCGGCGGCCGTGCCGTATCCGAGCACCGCTCCGCCGGCCACCAGATCGGCCGGCACGTCGAACGTCGTCGCCGCCCGCCTCGAAACCCCGGCTCCCTCCCCGAGATAGAAGACCAGATTGTTCGACCCGGGATACTCCTGGGCGGCGAGTTCGAGCTGCCGCTTGAGTTGTTCGTCCGCGGCGCCGACGTCGACCTGGTACACCGAGTCGAAATCCGACTCGTAGGCCGAGTAGTCCTTGAGCAGTGCCCGCAGACTCCAGATGTCGTCGGAGAGCGGCCAGTCCACTCTGGCCTTGGTGGCGAACGAGGTGATCGAGAAGCGTCCGTCCGGGTACTGATCGACGATCGACTGCATGTCGGCGCGCACCCCGGCCATCCGGAACTGGTTGTTGCCGAAGTCCTCTGCGCGGGAGTTGAGCGATCGGTCCACCACGAAGAACACGTTCACGTTGCTGTTGGCGGCCTCCGCCGCCGCGGCCTGATTCACCGCGTGGCGGTCTCCCTCGATCCCCGGCCGCACCGCCGCCGCGAACAGGCACACGATCACCAGGGTCAGCAGGCTCCACCGCACGACGACCTTGCGCTGGCTGCCTTTCCCGACGACCACGAGCACCCGATAGAGGGTGTACATCCGCAGCACCAGCGTCAGCCCGGCCAGCAACAGGAAGATCCACCACGGCAGGATCGGCTCGAATGTCATCGCCGCACCCCCGCGAGGCTGATCGAGAAGACGATCACGATCATCAGGCCGATGGTGAGCACCAGATTGGGTCGGTCCCGCACCTGCTCGACCATGATCGTCCCGTCCGAGCGGGTCAGCGCCGGTGGATGTGAACGGATGTCGTCGAGGTGGCTGCGTAGGGCCTTGTCCAGATTGTCCTGACTGTCTTGCGCCATGCCACCAGTGGCTCCTCCGGCGGACGCCGCCGCGACATAGCTGATGAAGCGTCCACCGGTGGCCTCGGCGAGACCGCTGAGCCCACCGCTGGCGTCGAGAGTCGTTCTGGTCAACACGTTGACCTGGATTCCCGACGACCGCGCCAGCTCGGCGAGCGCGTCATCGGAGTAGATCGGCTTCTCCGACGCACCGGCGGGGCCCATGTAGATCACCGAGCGCCGGGCATCCGACGGCTTCCCGACGCCTGGGAAACCGTTGAGGCACATGGCAAGTGCATCGTTGGCGGTCAGCTGGTAGTCCGAGTAGCTGACCATGCGGCCGAATTCGTGCTGGGCGCGTTGCAGGACAGCGGTGTCCTCCGGCGTCGGATTCTGGGTGGACTGCAACCGTTCCAGGCTCGCGTACCGGCCGAGCTGCTCCTGCAGGAAGGGGTAGTCGCGGGTCAGCGGGATCACCCGGTTGGTGAGGGATGTCAAGCCGAGGCGTTGCGTGTCGAAATCGGCGGCCTGGTCGGCGAAGTAGGACAACATCACCGACGCGTCGTGGGTGGCCGGGTCATCCTGCAGGCACAGCATCACGTCTTCGGGATGTGCGCGGTTGATCTCGGCGGCAGTGGCCTGCGTGCTGACCGGACGGGCGGTCGCGACGATTGCGCACAGCAGCACGGCGACCGTGGTGGCGGCGATGGCCGCCAACAGGATTCGATAGCGCCGGTACGCCCGGGCGTATTCGGGCAGTTCGGTCAGCCGACCGACCCAGGCCAGTGGACGCAGCCGGCGCGGTTGCTGGCGCATCGGCCACAGGAATGCCACCAGCACGATGGCGACGAGCGCCACCAGGCCGGCTATGACGATCCATCCCCACCTCAGCTCCATGACAGGATCGTGCTCCGCACCTGAGCTGCCGTGGCAGCGACGTCTGGGCTGTCTTCGAGGTCGAATTGTCGTGCGTACAGGGCTGATACCGCAGGTGCTGCTGCTGCCGCAGGGCTGTCTGCCACCTCACCGAGGGCCATGTACTGCGCGGCGACCCCGGTCTGCAGGTACACGAAGTTGCGCAGTATCCGGCTCATCGCGGTGTAGGCCTGCCGCGACGTCAGCTCTCCGGCGTGATGCCGCTCGCTGATCCGGCTGATCGCCGCGCTGAACTTACGCCGCAACACCCGGGCGCTGATGTCCCGGATCACCGGGATGGTGCGCAGCCGTTGCACCGGAAGCGTCCACACCCATACGCCGACGAACCATCCGATGACGCCGAGGATCAGCAGCACACCGAACACCAGCCAGCCCACCGAATATGGCAGCGGCGCCACGATCCATTTCAGATGGTCATTTGCCACGGCTGGCCTTCTTCAGCATCAGGGTGACGGCCCCGAACAACTCGCCGCTGGCGGCCACCCGGGCGCACGGGATCGCCGAGCTGTTGACGTAGTCGGCGAACGCGGCCTCGCGCTGCGCCTCGGCCCGGCGGTAGGCCTCCAGCACCCGGTGGCCCAGGATCTCCTCGCGCAGCAGGGTTCTGCCGCTGTCGACGTCGTACCCCTCGCCGCCGAACGCCGGTACACCGATCAGCGGGGCATCGCGCACGGTGATCCAGTACACGTCGTGACGGGCCGCCACCTTACGGAACTGTTCGTCCAATTCCGCTGAGACGTCGGGCTCGTCGGAGATCACGAAGACAATATGTCGACGACGGAAATGCTGCTGCACGTACTGCAATTGGGTGCCGAGGTCACTGCGGTCGCTGTCGGCGACCTGATGACGGTTGACCCGCTCCAGGATGTGCTCCAGATGCGCCTCACCGCGCCGGTTGGGCATGTGCACCGATCCGGTGGCGTCTCCGTACACCAGGCCCATCTCGTCGCCCTTGCTGATCGCGAGCAGTCCCACCAGGCCCACGGCATTGAGGACCACACGCTGTTTGACTTCACCGCCGGCGGCCAGCGCGAGCATGTTGCGACCGAGATCAGTGACCATCAGGACGCGCTGTTGACGGTAGGAGACGAACCGCTTCACCAGCACGTCGGTCGAGCGCGCCGACGCTTTCCAGTCGATGTCGCGGACGTCGTCACCGGGAATGTAGGGGCGTAGATCGTCGAATTCCAGGCTGCGCCCGTGGAACATCGACCGATGCTCCCCCTCGAGAAGTCCCCGCGACACCCCGTTCGGCCCCGACAGCCGGTTACCGGCGAGGGTCTGGGCCTTCACCTCCTGCAGTAGCACTCCCATCGCGACTACGGGGTACGCACTGCCTGAATGACGTTGTCTATCAAGACTTCCGGAGTGACGTTCTGGGCGACCGCCTCGAATCCCAGGATCAGCCGGTGCCGCAGGATCCGGTGCGCGAGCGCCTTGATGTCGTCGGGCAGAACGTGATTGCGCCCCGACAGCAGGGCGAGCGCCCGCGCGGCCTTGGTGAAGGCGATGGTCGCGCGCGGGCTGGCGCCGTACTCGATGAGCCGGGCCAAGTTCGCCGGAAGGTATTGCTGCGGCGCACGTGTCACCGCGACGATGTGGGTGATGTAGTTGACGATCGCGGGGTCCAGGTAGACGCGTCGCACCACATCGCGGAGGTAGAGGATGTCATCCAACGAGGCCACCGCGGCGGTCCGGTTGTTCGCATACACACCCGCATCGATCCGGAAGATCATCTCCGACTCCTCCTGGGGCGTCGGATACGTCAGGATCTCCTTGAACATGAACCGGTCCATCTGCGCTTCCGGCAGCGGATAGGTGCCTTCCTGATCGACCGGGTTCTGGGTGGCCAGCACCAGGAACGGCTCGGGGATCTTGTAGATCTCGCCGGCGATGCTGGTCTGACGTTCCTCCATCGCCTCCAGCATGGCGCTCTGGGTCTTCGCGCTGGACCGGTTGATCTCGTCCAGCAGCACGATGTTGGCGTGCACCGGGCCCAACTGGGTGTGGAAGGCGCCCCGCGACGCATCGAAGATCTGGGTGCCGATGATGTCGCTGGGGAGCAGGTCGGGCGTGCACTGGATGCGCCGGAACTTGGCCTGGACGGCATCGGCGACGGCCCGCGCGGCCGTCGTCTTGGCCAGTCCCGGAACACTTTCCAGCAACACATGACCGCCGGTGAGCAGACCGACCAGCAGGCTCTGCTGCAACCCGGTCTGGCCGACCACTTTGGCCGCGAAGGCATTCGACAGCGCGCCCACCACGGCGCGCGCCCGGTCGAGCTCGTCGCGGGTGGGCTGGGGTGCCCGCTGGGGTGGCATCGTGACGCTCATCGGCCCATCCATTTCACGGTCAACGGGTCATGGGTCATGTCGATCTCCCCCATCAACGGGATGAGCGGCGTGCCCTGCATGGGTGTGCCGTCGGTGCTGTTGGCGGTGAGCTTCCACTCCGATGTGCCCAGCACCCGAAGCGTCATGTCATACGACATGAAGGAGTATTGGAGGTTGTCCAGATTGGGCGCTTCCCAGTGCGCGGTGCCGTCGGCCAACGAGGGGTTGGGAACGTTCTGCGGACATCCGGGCGGCGAAAGCGCCGTGGATTTCGCACATTCGGCGACCGCGTCGGCGACGGCCTTCTTGGCTGCTGCCGATCCGGCCTCGCTGAGCTGCACCTGGACCGGGGATGGCATTGCCGCCCCCTGTGTGACCAGGCTGTCCAGCAGCACCGGCCGCAGTGCCGTCACCGAAATGTACTTGTTCGCCGAGCCCAGATCGAGCCAGCCGGGCAGCACATAGACCGTGGAGCCGCTCGAAATCGGTTTGCCGAACAGGGATATCGGCGGAGCTGCGAGCGGCTGACCGGTCACCGGATTGGCGGTCAGGGTGGACGCGGCGAGATTGAGCTTGGCAGCGGCCGTGGACAGCTTCCAGCCGCCGTCTTGCTTCTTCACCAGCAGCGTCTGATCGGAGGTCTGCTCACCGAAGTTCGCCACCACGTGCACCTGCGCCATGTCGCCGGTCTCGTTGGCACTGAGAACCCGGACGTTGGTGATGGGCCATTTCGCGATCTGCTGCTTCAGGATGTCGTCGGTGAGGAACTCCTTCGACGCCGGCTGATCGGATCCGAATGCCAACGCGGCATTGGCATCTCCCTTCGACAGCGCGTCCAGATAGCCCTTGACCGCGTCGGTGGGCGAGCTGGCGCCGTGGGCACTGATATCGCCGGCGCCACCGCCCGAGAACGACACGACACCCACCACGATGGCCACGACCAGGAGCACCGCAGCGGTGGCGCCTGCCGTGATGAGCAGTGCCTTCTTGTTGCGACGCGGTGGTGCCGGCGTGAACCCGGGCTGCAGGTTATTGAAGTCGCGCTGCAACGGGCCCTGCCAGCCGGCCTGAGCGGGTGCCGGCGGCCCACCGGGGGCGACGTGCCCGGCCGGCGCGTGATGGGGCGCGGCCGGCTGCGCGGGACCGCCCCACTGCGGGGGTTGGGGTAGAGGTGGCGGCGGAGGTGCCTGACGGTAGCCGGAATTCTGCGGCGTAGATCCGTCGACGGGGTTGGGTCCTCCGAACGGCGAATGCGGCGGCTGCGTCACGCAGCAAACCCGCTCGTGCGAAACGACAACAATCTGATCTCCCCCCACAAGACGCCACGACAGCTATCGCTGGCCGACCGTATCACGGCGGTATCACGCCACGCGTACCGGGTTACCGCGCCACGCAGGGGCGCAGCAGAGCAAAGGAAAGAGCAGGACTCCTAGAAGTCGATACCGCCCATGCCACCGGTCGGTCGCCCACAGGTACGGCGGCGGTCGAGCATTTCCACTCGGGCGCCGGTTGCTGGAAGAAAATCACCGCCGAGCCGAGAATGAACTGCAGAGCAACCGCACCCCTAGAATCGGCGGCATTCCCACGAGGACAGGACTCTGTTCACCTGAACCAGGTCGGTGTCCGGCTCCTGTCGGCCTGCCCGCCTACAATTGGCTTCTATGACAGCGAGTCGCGACGAGCTGATTCACTTGATCGAGCACCTGCCCGATGATCAGGTCGAGGCGGTGCTCGCCGATGTCCGGCGGCTGTCAACGGAGAGCCCGCGTGGGGAATGGCCACCCCAGTTCTTCGGCATCGGAGAATCCAGCGATGGCCGCACTGACAACGCACGTCGCGTCGATAAAATCCTCGCCGAGGGCTTCGGTTCCCGGCGCTCGTGATCGTCTGCGACACGGGTCCGATCTTCGCCGCAGCAGACCGAAAGGACGCCGACCACCAGGCGTGCGTGGACCTGTTCACCAATCTCCGACGTGCCAATCGCCGACTACTTCTGCCCCAGACGGGTGCTGGCGGAGGTCGGCTACATGCTGGAGACCAAGCTCGGAACTTTCGCTGAGGTGGCATTCCTCAAGTCCGTGGCCAACCGAACTTTTGAGCTGATCAGCCTTACCCAGGCTGACGTGACCCGAGTCGCCGAACTGGTGGCGCGCTATGACAATCTGCCGCTCGGCACCACCGACGCGTCCGTGATTGCGCTCGCTGAGCGCCTTGGTGTGGACGAGATCGCGACGCTCGACCACAGGCACTTTCGCGTTGTCCGCCCCAACCGCGCTCAAGTTCTTACCTTGCTGCCAGAACGCGGACCCTGACAGTCGCACGCGAACGCCGGCAATCCAGGCGCATCGAGAACAGTTCATCAGTCGGTCAGCGTTGACTGAAGAGAGTCCGTCTTACCGGAGAACCTCAGCAACCGTCGGTCTGGCTCTTGCACGTTGTTCTCTTTGACCCCGGAAATGGTTCTCGCCGAGCAGACGGTCGAGGATTTCCACTCGTGCGGCGGGGCTTGCCGTCCAGCGCTGTGTCTGGCGGTAGCCGGAAGCCATGGTCGGGTGCGACGTCGTTCCATCCGTACGCGCCCCGTCGTCGCGGCGTCGATATCGGTACCGAACAGCATCACCCGACCCGAACAGACCATCCCGTGAAATCACCATGCATCGTCGGCGATCCCGTTGTAATGACAGATGATCGGGTTACCGGTCTGCACAGATGCTTCGAGCAGAGTCTGCAGGTTCTCGAGGAAATAGGCATCCTCGGTCCGTAAGCCCCGGCGGACACGCGGCACGAATCGCACCAATTCGGCCAGTGCGGCACCCACCTCCTTTCCGACCACCCAGATCCCGCCGGACGGGTAGTCAGGGAATTGCCGCCGGTAGAGGACTTCGGAGAGAACTGGGCATTCGCTGTCGTTCAGCCAGCCCTGAAACTCATACGGGTCGGTGTCGGGCCAGTTGGCGGGTGTATAGAACGGGCTGACCGACACCAACTTCATGTATTCGTGTACGCACGGCGGGTTTGGCTCGTCGAACGGTAAGTCGAAGCCGACCCATCCCTGCCGCCAATCCATCAGAGTCTCAGGGTCTTTCGTGTGATCGGTGCTATCAGCCAGCGTCACCACACCGAATCGATTGATGGTTAGGTCCGATCGCGGATACGGCGGTTCGGTTGTCAATCCGTCCTGAAAACAGGTGCAGAAGACAAACGCATCCCACTCACTCATCCGCCAGCAACCGTTCCCACAGCGCTGGCATGAAGGCGGTCAGGAACGCACTGACCCGAATGATGCTGCCCAGCACCGGTACCGGGGCGAGATATTCGGGCCAGCAGACGTAGATCGGCAGGCAGCCGACCACCGTGACCCGCGCAACGTGGAACGTCGCTGCGGTATCGGAAACGGTGCGGGCAAAGGCCTCCTCGACCTCCCCGAACACGATCGCCATCGGCGTGGTCTCATCGCCGAACATTCCGGTCGGAAGAAAACTACCAACCCCGTAGCGAAGACGACGGACCACCGTGCCATCGGGCATCTCGATGGACTGTTTCAGCGGACCCACGTCGCCGTCGCTCGAACGGTCGAACACCTCGGCGTTCGCGTACACGGTGACCTCACGAGCCAGCCCGGTGATGACCGCCTCCTGCGGTACCTCGGGATCGAGCTCGGCGAAATAGGGGAACTGGCCGAACGCGGCACACAGTCGCGTCGCCGTGGCGCCGTCGGTGCCGAGAACCGAAGCGGTTACGTAGACGGTGTCCTTGATCCAGTCGGCCTCTCCGAGAGTGGCGGTGACGTTGCCGTCGAAGTGCGCGCTGCCGTTGTAATAGCCCGCCTGGTGCCTGCTCAGAACGAACATCGCCCCGGAGTCATCCAGCCACCTGGACACGAACCAGCCGTCGGGAGCCGATGCCCCCACGAGCTCGTCGTGATGCTGCGCCAGGTAGGCGTATTCGCTGGTCTTCTCATCCACCCGCGTAATCCCGATGCAATCAGGAAGTGCATGCCCCACGAGTGCACCATGGCACAGGCCACCGACAGGAGCGAGCGAGTTTTGAGCACCCACGAAAAAGCCCGGCCTGCCGAAGCAGACCGGGCCTTCCCGGGTAGTTCTCGCCGAAGCAGCAGGACTTCTAGAAGTCCATACCGCCCATGCCACCGGTCGGGTCGCCCGCAGGTGCGGCGGCCTTCTCCGGCTTGTCGGCGACGACGGCCTCGGTGGTGAGGAACAGCGCCGCGATGGACGCCGCGTTCTGCAGCGCCGAGCGGGTGACCTTCACCGGGTCGGCAACGCCGGCCTTGAGCAGGTCCTCGTACTCACCGGTGGCGGCGTTCAGGCCGGTGCCCGCGGGCGAGTTGGCGACCTTCTCGGCGACGACGCCGGGCTCCAGACCACCGTTGAAGGCGATCTGCTTGAGCGGAGCCGACAGCGCGACACGCACGATGTTGGCGCCGGTGGCCTCGTCACCGGTGAGCGACAGCTCCTCCAGCGACGGGGCGGCCTGCAGCAGGGCCACGCCACCACCGGCGACGATGCCCTCCTCGACGGCGGCCTTGGCGTTGCGCACGGCATCTTCGATGCGGTGCTTGCGCTCCTTGAGCTCCACCTCGGTGGCAGCGCCGGCCTTGATCACCGCAACACCGCCGGCCAGCTTGGCCAGGCGCTCCTGCAGCTTCTCGCGGTCGTAGTCGGAGTCGCTGTTCTCGATCTCGGCGCGGATCTGGGCGACACGGCCCTGGATCGCGTCGGCATCGCCGGCACCCTCGATGACGGTGGTCTCGTCCTTGGTGACGACGACCTTGCGGGCCTGGCCCAGCAGCGCGACATCGGCGGTCTCCAGCGAGAGGCCGACCTCTTCGCTGATGACCTGGCCACCGGTGAGGATGGCGATGTCCTGCAGCATGGCCTTGCGGCGGTCACCGAAGCCCGGAGCCTTGACGGCCACAGACTTGAAGGTGCCACGGATCTTGTTGACCACCAGGGTCGACAGGGCCTCACCCTCGACGTCCTCGGCGATGATCAGCAGCGGCTTGCCGGACTGGATGACCTTCTCCAGCAGCGGCAGCAGGTCCTTGACGGTCGAGACCTTGGAGCTGACCAGCAGGATGTAGGGATCCTCCAGGACGGCTTCCTGACGCTCGGCGTCGGTCACGAAGTAACCCGAGATGTAGCCCTTGTCGAAGCGCATGCCCTCGGTGAGCTCCAGCTGCAGCCCGAAGGTGTTGGACTCCTCGACGGTGATGACACCCTCGTTGCCGACCTTGTCCATGGCCTCGGCGATCAGGTCACCGATGGACTGGTCACCGGCGGAGATACCGGCGGTGGCAGCGATCTGCTCCTTGGTCTCCACCTCCTTGGCGGACTTGAGCAGACCTTCGGTGATCTTCTCCACGGCCTTCTCGATGCCGCGCTTCAGGCCGAGCGGGTTGGCGCCGGCAGCGACGTTGCGCAGACCTTCGCGAACCAGGGCCTGGGCCAGAACGGTGGCGGTGGTGGTGCCGTCGCCTGCGACGTCGTCGGTCTTCTTGGCGACCTCTTTGACGAGCTCAGCGCCGATCTTCTCGTACGGGTCCTCCAGCTCGATCTCCTTGGCGATGGACACACCATCGTTGGTGATCGTGGGGGCGCCCCACTTCTTCTCCAGGACGACGTTGCGACCCTTGGGGCCCAGCGTCACCTTTACCGCGTCGGCGAGGGCGTTCAGACCCCGCTCGAGGCCGCGACGGGCCTCTTCGTCATACGCAATTGTCTTAGCCATTGCGAAGTGATTCCTCCGGATTGGGGATGCACGTCTTTTCGGTCGGGCGCAGTGCCCGCGACGGACGACCAAGGTGTGCTCCCGCAGGTGCGGCCCCGGTCTCACCGTCCCGACCTAGCACTCACTGATCGAGAGTGCCAACTGCATTCTTAGCACTCGACCAGGGTGAGTGCAAGGTTTGGACCGGCGCCTTTCGAGTTCCCCGCTACGCCTGCGGCGAACGTCGCCGATTTCCACGTCAGGGCGGTTCCGAGCGCCTCGCCGCGACCAGGGGGTAGAAGTCGGCGCGGCATACCTATACCGGCGGCGCTACACCGGCAGCGGCGGCGGCGTGTAGGCGTCAACCGAGGCCTCGTCGCCGGTCGACTGGGTCAGCAGCAACCCCACCGTCTCGACCAGGTGGTCGCGCATCCGCGCCGCACTGGCTTGCGGGTCACGGGCACGAAGGGCGTCGAGGATGCGCTCGTGCACCAGCAGGATGTCGGCCAGCGTGCGGGTGGCGGTGGTCGACAGGCCGCGATCCATCATCTGGATACGGGTGTTCGCCGCCACCTCGGTGACTCGCCGATTGCCCGCGACATTGAGGATCGCGGCGTGGAAGTCGACATCGGCGGCCTGGAAATCGGACTCGTCGCCCGCCTTGGCCGCGTCCTGCATCCGACCGAAAGCCTCCTCGATGGGCCCCAGCAGCTCGTCGGTCAGTAATTCAGCAGCCCGGTAGGCCGAGGGCACCTCCAGCATCATCCGCAGCGAATAGATCTCCTCGATGTCACGGGTGGACACCTCCAGGATTCGCACGCCGCGGCTGCGCTCAAAGCGCACCATGCCATTGCTCGCCATTCGCAGCAGCGCCTCGCGCACCGGAGTCCGTGACACCCCGAGACGGCTCGAGATCTCCACCACCGAATGCATCGTGCCGGGTTGCAGTTCGCCCGCGCGGACGGCGCGCATCAACTCTTCGTAGACACGATCGGTCAACGAAACTTGCCCGGGGTCGAACACGTTTCACGTCCCCCTGATCGACCAGCACATTCCCGTCAGCATAAATGCATGCAGCATGCGCCGTATTGGTTCCGATACGCCGTGTCGTGGCTGCTCACAGGAAAGACAGGTCGGCACCTTGACTCGCAGGCAAGACTGTTTCCTCATAGAGCCTCCGCCAACCCCGCGCGGCCCGCGGTGGAGGCGTGAACGATCGCAGCCTCTCGGCGATCTCCTCCTCGGGCACCAGCAGATCAATCGACCGGTTCGGCACGTCCAGCCGGATCAGGTCCCCGTTACGCACCACCGACAGCGGACCGCCCACGGCCGCCTCGGGATCGCAGTGCAGCACCACGGTCCCGTACGACGTGCCACTCATCCGCGCATCCGAGACGCGCACCATGTCCCGGATCCCGGCCCGGGCGAGCTTCGCGGGGATCGGCAGGGCACCCGCTTCCGGCATCCCAGCCGCCACCGGCCCCGAAAACCGCAACACCAGTACATGTTCGGGCGTCACGTCCAGATCCGGGTCATCCAGGATCGTCGACGCATCAGCCGGATTGTCGACGACGAGCGCCGGACCCGTGTGCTGCATGAGGTGCGGGCTGGCGGCCGAGGCCTTGATGATCGCCCCGTTCGGCGCCAACGACCCCGACAACACCGCCAATGCCCCCGGCGGTCCCAGTGGATCGTCTCGGCGCCGGATCGTGTTCTGCCACTCTGCCGGTCCGTCCGTGTCCGCGATCAGCTCGCCAACCGAGCGTCCACTGACCCCGCGATGGTCGCGATGCAGTAGCGGCGCCAACTCGGTCATCAACGCCGGCACGCCACCGGCACGGTGAAAGTCCTCCATGTAGCCGGCGCCGGACGGCTTGCAGTCGACCAGAAGTGGCGTGTCCGAACCGATCTTGTCGAAGTCGGCGAGCTCCAGCGATACCCCCGCCCGACGCGCGACCGCGATCACGTGGATCAGCGCGTTGGTCGAACCGCCGATCGCCGCCAACACCCGGATCACGTTCTCGAACGCCTCACGCGTCATCACCTCCCGCGGCAGCGGTCCCCCGGTCCGGGCCAATTCCACTGCACGCCTGCCGGTCTGGGTGGCATGCCGCAACCGTGCCCCGCTCACCGCGGGCGGCGTCGCACCGCCGGGCAGCATCATGCCCAGCGCCTCGGTCAGCGCCGCCATTGTCGATGCGGTTCCCATCACCGTGCAGGTTCCGGTGGTCGACACCAATTCCTGTCGCACCGAGACGATTTCGTCCCCGTCGAGCTCACCACCACGGTGCGCGCCCCAGAACCGTCGGCAGTCCGTGCACGCACCCAGCCGCTCGCCGCGCCACGAGCCGGTCATCATGGGTCCGACGACTTCAAGCATCACCGGGATGTCCGACGAGGCGGCCGCCATCAGTTGGGCCGGCACCGTCTTGTCGCAACCGCCGAGCAGCACTGCCGCATCCATCGGCAGGGCCCGGATCATCTCCTCGGTGTCCATCGCCATGAGGTTGCGGAACAACATCGTCGTCGGGGAGGTGAGGATCTCGCCGAGTGAGATCGTGGGAAAGTCCATCGGCAGCCCACCGGCCTGCTCCACCCCGCGCTTGACCGCCGCCAGCAGCGCGGGCATGTCACGGTGACAGGTGTTGTAATCGCTTTGAGTGACCGCGATCCCGATGATCGGCCGCTCGAGGCTCTCGTCGTCGTAGCCCGCGGAGGCCAGGAATGCCCTGCGCAGGTAACGGCTGAAGCCGGCATCCCCGTACGACGTCCGACTGCTGTCGACGGCCGAGGTGCCCGGCTGATACCCGGACGATTCAGACATGTAGATCCTTTCGGTGCCCGGTCAGGGCAGCAGCGGCATCGCCAGCGGACGCATGGGGGCGCCGGTTGCACCACGCACCTTCATGCAGGCGCCGATGAAGGCGAACTCGTAAAGTCCTTCCCCGGCAAGGGTTTCGCAGTCGACCACCTCCATGATGGGCACGCCGGCCTCGGCCAGCAGGTAGGTGTGCACCACCTGCCAGTTCTCGGCATCAGGTGACGGTGACTGCTCGAGTGCCAGGTTGTCACCACCGATGACGGCGGCCCCGGCCTCGGCGAGAAACTCCGCTCCCTCCCGGTTCAGGCCGGGGGCGTTGTCGATATAGCGATCGGTGTCTGGCCAGTACCTCATGCGGCCGGTGCGTACGAGCGCGACATCGCCGGGCTGGAATTCTACGTTCTGCCGCTTGAGCGCATCGGCGAGATCCTTTGCCCCGATGCCGTAGTTGTCCGGCAGCACGTCGACCCCGTGCAGACCGGCGATGTCGAACAGCACCCCGCGCGTGATGATCGGGGGAAACTTGTCGGCCCCACACTTGATCCAGTGTCGCGAGCTGATGCATTGCGCCGCTTCGTATCCGTTGAAGATCTTGCCGTGATAACCGAAGTGGTTCAGTGTGTCGATGTGGGTACCGCAGTGGGTGTACATCGACATCGCGTCGCCCGAGTACGACACCAGATGGTTCTGGTCGACGCCGACGCCGGTGATGTCGTCGAGCACGGTCCCGTTGGGTGTATGCGTCATCCACTGCTGGAATCCCGGGTCGCCGGCTTTGGTCCAGGACGGCATCCCGACGAAGTAGTCGACGGAGAGGTCGATCGCTTTGCCTCCGTCGGCGGCCCGCATCACCTCTCGTGATTTCTCGGCGCTGATCAGGTTCAGCATGCCGATCTCGTCGTCCGGGCCGAACGGACTCATGGTGATCTCGCGGAACTTCGCGGCGTGCGCGGCGATGAGGTCACGGGTGCGCTCGTCGATGATGCCGGGTCCACACATGGTGGTCTTCTCCTGCCTAACGGGTCGTGGGGTTGGCGGGCTTTGTGAGCGCCGAATACAGTTCCGGCCGGCGTCCGTCGAACACCGGAAGCGAGAACGGCGGGTCGTCGAACGTCAAGGTCTTGGTGCGGGATTGGGCGACGTCGACCGGTGCGACGGCGATCCCCTCTCCGCTTCCCGCGTCGACCAGCACCTCACCGGAGGGCGCCACCACCTGGCTGCGGCCGAGGAAGTCGGTGCCGGATTCGCGGTCGCACCGGTCGGCCACGGCCACATATACCAGATTTTCCACTGCCCGCACTCGGGTCATGTGATCGGCGAGAAAGCCCCCAGTCAACGGCCAGTTGGTCGGCATGGCAATGACATCGGCGCCACCGAGGGCCAGTTCTCTGGCCGATTCCGGGAACCTCAAATCGAAGCAGATCATGATTCCGACGCGCAGGCTGCCGATGTCGTAAACCCGGGGCGCCACACCGTCACCGGGGTCGACGAACATGTCGGCGCCCAGCCTGGGCAGGTGCTGCTTGCGATAGGAACCTACGATGCCGCCGGGGCCGATCAGCACGGCACCGTTGTAGACCTTGTCATCGGCACGTTCGAGTAGGCCCACCACCGCGAATGTTCCGGTGTCCGCGGCGATCTCGACGAGGGAATCGAGCCGGTCGTCGGTGACGCGCAAAGCCGCGGCCTCAACCTGATCGCGCGAGTCCATCATGTAGCCGGACAGTGCGCACTCGGGAAAGACGGTCAGTGCCGCGCCCCGGGTGGCGGCCCGCCGCCACCACTGCCCGACCGACTCGATGTTGGCCACGGGGTCACCGAGTACCGAGGGGACCTGGGCGACGGCGACGACGGCGTCCGCGGCGTCTGCGGCGCCGGCGCCGAGCGCGAATGGGCCTCGGCGTGACTCGTCGTCGGACACCGGTTACCCCCTTCCATAAGGTCGTCCGTTCACATTGACATGCTGCATGCAGCATGTCAATGTATGTGACGTGGGATACTCTGCGTGCTGCATGCAATGTGCTGACGGGCGGTTCTGCTGATGACTGACGCCCCATCAACCCCGGCCAACACCACCCTGATCACCGGCGCTGCCAGCGGGATCGGCGCGGCCACCGCGTCCCTGCTGGCCCAGCGCGGCCACCGACTTGTGCTGGTCGACATCGACCAGCACCGTCTGGAACGGGTGGCCGACGACGTTCGAGCCGCCGGCGGTCAGGCGGTCACCGTCGTCGGCGATGTATCGCACGAACCTGCGGCCGCGGACGCACTCGCCGCGGGGTATGAAAAGTTCGGCGTGATCGACGGCCTGGTCACCTCCGCGGCCGTGATGATCTCCAAACCGTTGACCGAGACCACGCTCGACGACTGGAACACGCTGCAGTCGGTCAATGTGACAGGCGTCTTCCTGATCTGCCGCGAGTTCGTGCGCCGTCTCACCGACATCGGCCGACCAGGTTCGATCGTCAATCTGTCGTCGATCTCCGGGACGGTCGCGCTGCCGAATCAAGCCGCCTACTGCGCATCGAAAGGCGCTGTGGCGCAGCTGACCCGGCAGATCGCCGTCGAATATGCCGGACGCGGAATCCGTGCCAACGTGGTGAGTCCCGGCACCGTGGAGACCGCGCAGCTCGCGACCTACCTCGGGTCACAACCCGACCCCGACGCGGCCCGTCAAGCGCTCTATGCGGCGCACCCGATCGGGCGCGTCGCCGAAGCACGCGAGGTGGCCTCCACCATCGCCTTCCTGCTGGGATCCGACTCCAGCTTCGTCACCGGGGCGGCCCTGGCCGTCGACGGCGGCTACACCAGCGTCTGACCGAACACTGCCCAGCACAATGCCTTTCGAGGAGCCGACCATGTCATCTCTGATGTCGAAAGCCGGGCCGGACAATCGGTTGCCGCCCGGCCCGACGCTGTTACACCGCATCCGCACCGACCGATTCATGCCGATCTGGCTGCTCGCGATCGTCGTGTTTGTGATCAGCCCGCTGATCGCGCCAGGCAGTGTGACGCCATCAGCGCTCACCGCGATGCTGCCCTTCGCCGGTGTCATGGCGATCGCCGCGCTGGGACAGACCCTGGTGATCACCCACGGCGGCATCGACCTGTCAGTGCCCGGGGTAATGGCGATATCCGCCGTCTGCGTCACCAAGCTCGCCCAGGGCGGGCAGCTGCCCACGCCGGCGTGTGTGCTGCTCGGCATCGCCGCAGGGGCTCTGTCCGGTTTGGTGATCGGCGTTGCAGTGGTGCGGTTTTCAGTTGCCGCCTTCGTGGCGTCGCTGGCGGTGAACTCATTGCTCACCGGCCTGGTGCTGGTGGTGTCCGGTGGATTCCCGGGCACCGCCCATCCTGCCGTCAGCGCCTTCGCGGTCAGCTCCTTCGCCGGGGTTCCGACGCTGTTCCTGTTGGCAACGTTGCTGGTGGTGGTCGCCCACCTGGTGTTGAAGCAGA
Organism: Mycobacterium sp. E802; assembly: GCF_001666875.1. Classification (NCBI taxonomy): domain Bacteria; kingdom Bacillati; phylum Actinomycetota; class Actinomycetes; order Mycobacteriales; family Mycobacteriaceae; genus Mycobacterium; species Mycobacterium sp. E802. The sequence continues at coordinate 19,689 of NZ_LZJD01000047.1, read as the reverse complement.
GCGTGGCGGGTCGCCGGTTCATCGCCGTCGGCGCCGGCGTGCCGTCCGCGCGTATCGCAGGTATTCACACTTCCATCCACGGGGTGATGGCCTACGTGTTGGCCGGGACTGCCTACGCGGCCGCCGGCATGCTGCTCGCCGCCTACCTGCGCACGCCCGATCTACAGCTGGGCCAGAGCTATCAGCTCACCACCATCGCCGCCGTCGTTCTCGGTGGCACGCTCCTGCGCGGCGGCATCTCATCGATCATCGCCACCGCCGTCGCCGCCCTGTTCCTCACCCAGCTGGGACAGGTGGTGCTGGCCGCCGGTGCATCGACGGCCATGCAGTTGCTCATCCAGGCCCTGGTGCTGGCGGCCGCCATCATCCTGCGCGGCGTGGACTGGCGGCGATTCGTCAGATTCCGCAATGAACCCGTCCACCCACAAAAGCAGTGATTGACAGGAGTATTGACGTGCCCGATCGAATCAAGGCAACAGTGGCGGCGGTGCTCGCGGGCCTCACGTTGACGTCCTGCGCCGGGGGGCCGTTCAGCGCGCCCGCAGCATTCGAGGTCGACCCCGTCTACCTCGACCCCGAACTGAGTGGCTCGGTCGAGCAGCTCCGGCCGATCACCGACTTCTGCGGCGACCGGCCCATCAAGGTCGCCCTCGCCGACGGTGTGGGTGACAACGCCTTCCGCAAGACCGCGCGTGCCGAGTTCGAGGACGAGGCCGCCAAGTGCCCAAATCTCGAAGTACTGCCCTACGCCGACGGACAGAACAACCCGCAAAAGGCGATCAGCGACATCAAGGCGCTGGTCGCCCTCGGGGTGGACGCGCTGGTGGTGTTCCCCGACGCCGGGCCGGCTCTGATACCCACCTTGCGTGAGGCTTTCGAGGCCGGTGTGGCAGTCGTGCCCTACACCGCCAGCCCCGGCGGCACCCCCGGCGTCGACTACACCACTTTCGTCGGGCACAACACCGTCACCGACGGCGCGAAATGGGCTGAATGGGTATGCAACGCACTGGGACCGAAAGGCGGCAATGCCATCTTCCTCGGCGGCACTCCGGGTAATGCGCAGAGCCTCAGCGAAATCCACGGCATCGAAGATGAGCTGGCCACCAACCCCGACTGCCGGAACGTCACCCTGCTCAACGATCCGGGCGCGCCGATCGACACCGGCTGGAACCCCGCACAGACGCAGCGTGTCGTGTCCGGTCTACTGGCCAAGTACCCCAAGATCGACGCCGTCATCACCGACTCCGGCGACAGTTCTCTCGGCGGTATCCGCGCATTCTTGCAAGCCGGCCGGCCGCTTCCGGTGTGGACGGCCAACGACAACAACGGTTTTGCGTGCGCCTACGTCGAGAACAAGCCGAAGCAGCCGCAGTTCCAGATCGTCGCCGTCACCTCGAGGACGTGGATCATCCGGCTCGCGTTGCGCAAGGCCGTCGCTGCCGCGCAGGACATTCCCGAGCCTGAGCCCGACATCGTCAACGTGCCGATCGTGATGAACTCACTGGATCCCGACCTCGCCCCGACGTGCGATCCCGACCTGCCTGCCAGCGCAGTCACCTCCTCTCAGTTGAGCACCGACAAACTCGCGGAGATCTACCGATGACCCACAACACCGCCGCACCCCAACGACACGACGAAGGGTCGAAGTCCTTGGCGCCCAAACCCCTTCGCGGACTGTCAGTCGCCGGCGTGACCAAGACCTTCCCCGGCGTCACGGCCCTGGACGGTGTGAGCTTCGAAGCCGTGCCCGGCGAAGTGCATGCCCTGGTCGGTGGCAACGGTGCCGGTAAGTCGACGCTCATGGCGGTCGCCTCAGGCGCCCTGGCGCCCGACTGCGGCACCGTACGGATCGGCGACGACGAGCTCACCTCCGCCTCGCCCGTGGCCGCCAAGGAAGCCGGGCTGGCCATCGCCTACCAGATTCCGGCGATCCTGCCCGATCTCACCGTGGCCGAGAACCTCGCGCTGGCAGTGCCGCCGAGCTTGCGGCCGCCGCTGCGCGATCTCGACGCCTGGGCCGCCGACAAACTCAAACCGATGGGCATCCCCATCGACCCTTCGTTGCCTGCGGGTCAGGTCGGGCTGGCCGAGAAGCAGGCCATCGAGATCTGCGGTGCCCTCGCCTGCGAACCCAGCGTGCTGATTCTCGATGAGCCGACCGAGCCGTTCGCCGCCGCGGAGTCGGCGCGGCTCTTCGAACTGATCGGCGAGCTCACCGCATCCGGTGTGGCCGTCGTCTACATCAGTCACCGCCTGCCCGATGTCTTCCGTCTCGCCGATCGGATAACGGTTCTGCGGGATGGGCGGATTCGCGGCCGGTTCGCCGCCGACGATGTCTCCGAGGCCGAGATCGTCACGCTGATCGCCGGGCGCACCGTGGAGGCACTGTTCCCCGATCGCAGCGATGACCTCGGCGAGCCCGCGGTGGTTGTCTCCGATTTCGGGTCCGTCGATTCCCCCGGCGTCACCACCACGATTCGCCGGCACGAGATCCTCGGGCTGGCCGGTGTCGAAGGCAACGGCCAGCGGGAATTCATCCGTGCGCTCGGCGGCGCGATCGCCTCCCACGGTGAGGTCAGCGTGGACGGTGGCCGGCTGCGCCTGTCCTCGCCGCGCGCCGCACGCGACAAGGGGATCATCCTGATGCCGCAGGAGCGCGGCATCGAGGGCATCTCACCGATTCTGTCGGTGCGCGAGAATCTTTCCCTCGTCGCGTTGCCACGGGTATCGCGGGCGGGTTTCGTCTCTCCGGCCATCGAACGTGAACTGGCCCAGGAACAGGTCGCCGAGTTGGGCGTGAAGACAGCGAGCATCGACACCGAGGTGGGCACGCTGTCGGGCGGCAACCAGCAGAAGGTGGTGCTGGGCCGGGCCCTGCTGTCTGCGCCGGAACTCTTGCTGTGCGACGAACCCACCCAAGGCATCGACGTCGGCGTGCGCTCCGAGATCTACCACCGTCTGCGGGACGTGGCCGATTCCGGAACTCCGGTGGTTGTGCTCAGCTCCGATGATGTGGAACTGGCCGGGTTGTGCGACCGCGTGCTGGTGTTCTCCCGCGGACACGTGGTCAAGGAGCTCGTCGGCGAGGAAGTGACCGAGCACGCCATCACCGCAGCATCATTGACGGCGGGCCGCGCCGACGAGGAGGACGGCGCCGTCACCGCGCCTCGGTCCGGGCGGCCCAGCCGCTGGCAGCGCCTGCTCGCCAGCCAGCAGTCGCCGAGTTTGGTGTTGCTGGCGGCGATTCTCGCCCTGGGCGCGGTCACCACGGCAGTCAACGGCCGGTTCTTGTCCGAGTTCAACATCGCCAATGTGCTGATGCTCATGGCGCCGGTGTTGTTCCTGGCGGCCGGGCAGCTGATCGTCATGCTCACCGGCGGCATCGACCTCTCCGTGGGTCCGCTGAGCGGAACACTGGTGGTGGTCGCATCCTTCTTCATCGTCGAGGGATACGGATTCGGCTGGTGGATACTGGGATTCGTCCTGATGTTCGGCCTTGCCGCCGGGGTCGGCCTCGCCAACGGCGCAATGGTTCGATATTCCCGGGTGGTACCGGTCGTCGCGACGCTGATCACCTACACCGCGCTGCAGGGCTTGTCGCTGGTATGGCGTGACGCACCCGGCGGCGTCATCGCCCTCGACGTGGTCGAAGCTCTCAGCATGCGGGTGGGTCCATTACCCATCGCGGTGATCATCGGCATCGCCGTCCTCGTCGGCTTCGAATTTGCCTCCCGCCGTAGTTTCTTCGGTCTGCAGCTGCGCGCCTCGGGATCCGATGAGGCGGCAGCGCGCAAGCGTGGCGTCGGCGTTGATTCGGTACAGCTGCTCGCGTATCTGGCCAGCTCTGTGCTGACGGCCGTCGGTGCCCTGCTGTTGATGGCCCAGATCGGGGTGGGCGACCCCACCGCAGGCATCACCTACACACTGACAGCCATCACCGCGGTGGTGCTCGGCGGTGCGTCGATCTTCGGCGGGCGAGGGAGTTTCGTCGGTGTGCTGTTCGGTGTCCTGCTGCTGCAGGTAATCAGCAACGCGACCATCTTCCTCAAGCTTTCACAAGCCTGGCAGTACCTGTTGGTGGGCCTGATGGCGTTGGCGGCCACCGCGGCCTACGCCCGGGTACAGCGCACCACCGCGGGCACCGGGTCGTGACATGGTCTGGAGCCGTCGCGGGACCATCACGCACGCGTCCACCGATGCCGAGGAGTGGGGCTGGCGGGTGAAAGCGTTGTGCCGCCAGCGGGATCCGTCGATTTTCTTCCATCCCGACGGGGAACGCGGGAAGGCACGACGACGTCGTCAACTGGAAGCCAAACAGGTGTGCGCACAGTGCCCGGTCTTGCGGCAATGCCGCGAACATTCCCTGGCGTTCGAGGAACCGTTTGGGATCTGGGGCGGATTGACCGAGGAGGAACGCAGCCGGATGTTGCCACCACGCGCGGTGAACCTGCGCACGCATCGTGGCCACCAAGTCGAGAACCGCGGCTGACTACCTGACCGTCCGCCCACTCGGCGTGACGAACTGCCAGCCGGCGGCCTGCATCGCGGGGATGGCAGCGGCGAAGCCGGCATGCGTGCCAGATGCGGGATGGTTCATGTGAGCGAGCACGATCGACCCGGGCGTGGCGTTCATGACGTTGGAGCGCACCGCGGCCGCCGACGCCGTCGCACCGTCGTCGGCGTTGACGCTGAATCCCAGTGGCTGCTCGCCGAGCTCGTGCACAATCTCGACGCCCACGTCGTCGTAATGCGCGGTGCCGGGGCGGAACCACGTCGGCGCTTTGCCGGTCAACGCCGTCAACCGTTGATGATTACGCCAGACTTCATCGACCGCCTCATCCGCCGAGCGGGTGCCGGCGATGCCGTAGGCCGAACGCCCGGTGACCGACAGCGGCACATGCCGGGTGCCGTGGTTGCCGATCTCGAACAACGGATTGCCCGCCAATTGCCTTGCCCGGTCTGGATTTCGGTCGATCCATTTCGAGTTGAACATCAGCACCGCCGGCACCCCGTTGCGTTGCAGGGTGTCCAGAAGTGCGTCATCGCAGGCACCGTCACAGGCGTCGAAGGTGAGCGCGATCTGGCGGCCGGTCGCCACGAAAGATGTGGTGATTCCAGGTAACGCCATCCCCCACTGCGTCGGCACACGTCGCTTGTTGAGCACCGCGACGGACGGTGGGTCGACGGTGTTCGGGTCGGCGTGCGCGATAGACGCTCCGGCGCGCAGCGCGTAGCCGGCGGTGACCGAACCGACCGCTGTCGCCGCCAGGAAGGCACGCCTGGTGATCACCATCCGGACTGTAGGCGCGAATCTTTGTCGCAGCCCGTCTGTCAGCTGTGGGTTGACTGGGGTCGCTCAATGTCCTTGCGACAGCACGAACAGTTCGGTACGCGCGCCGTTACGCACCAGCAACACGGTCTCGCAGTCCGGCGGTGTGCCCCGGTAGTTGTCCGTCAGCACCTCGGCGCCGTCGACGGTTCTCGTGCTGACCGCGAGTTCCGTGCCCGCAGCGCAGTGGAATTGCGGATCTGCGGCGAAGTCCGTGGCGACGATCTCGTCATTGCAGGCGACGCTCCGCAGCGCCGGGAAATCCGGGTTTGACTCTGCGAGGGCATGTTTCGCATTGTCAAAGTTTCCGTCGGTCGAATAGCGGCCCCGATAGAAATCCGCCCCGACGAACATCCGATCGACGGTCATTTTCTCGAAGGTGAAGCCATCCGGGATTTCGATGCCGCGATGTTCCATTGCCTCGGCCGCCGTGGCGGCGTCGAGATCATGCGCACCGAGGGCGTCGTCGTTACCGAAGGAGAGCCCAAACACGACGACCGCAGCCACGATCAACACACCGAACCCGCCCGCCAGCACCGCGAACGCGATCAACGCCACGATCCACCAGTTCGTCCCCCGCTTCATCCGCTGAGATCGGCCCGGCTCAGTTTCCCGACTGATACGTCTGCACCTGCGCGGCGTAGTCGTCGAGCAGCCGAAGCGATTCGTCCTTGCCCACCGACGGCAGGAACAAGCCGAGTTGGCCGAAGCCGAGATCCTCTGCGGCGTGCCAGTAGTCAGGCTTGATCGGCGTTCCGAACATCGCCAAAGGCACGTCATGGCCGGCACCGTCGCGCATCTGCGTGATACGTGTAGCCAGCTCATGACGCGGGAGCGGATTCGAAATCCAGCCGGCGCCATGGCGAATCACGCGTTTGACCGTGGCGTTCGAATTGCCACCGATATAGATCGGCGGGTGGGGCTTCTGGACCGGCTTGGGTCGGCAATAGGACGAATCGAAGTTGACGTAGGTGCCGTGGTATTCGGCGGGCTCGTTGGTCCACAGTGCCTTGACGGCCTCGATGCTCTCGTCGAGCCGGGCACCACGGGTCTTCGGATCCGTGCCGTGGTCGCGCATCTCCTCGAGGTTCCAGCCGGCGCCGACGCCGAACACGAACCGCCCGCCGGAGATGAGGTCGATGCTGGCGGCTTCTTTGGCGGCGTGGATCGGATCGCGCTGAATCAGCAGAGCGACGCCGGTGAAGAGTTGGATGTGCGAGGTGACTGCCGCCGCGGCGGCAAGGGTGACGAAGGGATCGAGCGTGTTGTAGTACCACGCGGGCAGGTCGCCGCCCTCGGGGTATGGGGACTCCCGACTCACCGGGATGTGACTGTGCTCGGCCACGATGAGTGACGCGAAACCGCGTTCCTCGATCGCCTGCGCCAAGGAGACGGGGTCGATGCTGTCGTCGTCGACGAAAGTGGATATCCCGAACTTCATTTTCTCGACGCTACTCGCGTCCGCAATCCGTCGAACACCACCGAGGTGACCCGCTCGGCCACGTCGTCGTTGTAACTCTGCATGGCCTGACAACCCACCAACAGCGCCTTGACGTCGGCGACCGTGACATCACTGCGCACCGTGCCGGCGTCCTGCCCAGCGGCCAGCAGATCCCCCAGCACCGAAAGATATTCGTCTTCGGCTTCGGGCACTACGGTTTTGACGTCGATCCCGAGGCCGGCGAGTGCGTCGACCAGTCCGCGGTCAGCTGCACCCCACTGCAGCACCATCGAGCGCAGGAACGTGAACAACGCGTCGGCGGGCGGTTCCTCGGCGAGCATGGTGCGCCCGTCGTCGACCACACCGCGGATCCGGTCGGCGATCACGGCGCGGTACAGATCCTCTTTGGTCGGAAAGTGTCGGTACACGGTGCCCGCGCCGACGCCGGCCCGACGCGCAATCTCGTCGATCGGCACCGACAGCCCATCTGCCGCGAATGTCTCGTAGGCGACCTCGAGCACCCGGGCCCGGTTTCGCGCCGCGTCCGCACGCATCAGTCCTCACCTCACACAACCATTGACAAACCGGGGCGGCCGTTCCGTATAGTCGGGACAAAACCGGAGAGTTCGCTCCGGTTAGTCCCTTCAGGAGTCTCTCATGGCCAAGTGGACCACCGTCGCCATTCCGGACCAAACCGGCCGCACGGCCGTCATCACCGGGGCCAATACCGGCCTGGGACTCGAAACCGCCAAGGCCTTGGCCGCCAAGGGCGCTCACGTCGTCCTCGCCGTCCGCAATCTCATCAAGGGCGAGGCCGCAGCCGAATGGATCTCCCGGTCGGTGCCCGGCGCGGACCTGCACCTGCAGCGTCTCGACCTGGGTTCACTGGCATCGGTGCGCGACGCGGCCGACCAACTCAAAGACAAATACGACCGTATCGACCTGCTGATCAACAACGCCGGGGTGATGACGCCGCCGAAGGAGCTCACCACCGACGGGTTCGAGCTGCAGTTCGGCACCAACCATCTCGGCCACTTCGCCTTCACGGGTCTGCTTCTCGGTCGCCTGCTACCAGTTGTCGGCTCCCGCATCGTGACGGTGAGCAGCATCGGCCACCGCTTCGCCCGCGGCGGCATCCGGTTTGACGATCTGCAGTGGGAGCGCGGCTACAACCGGCTCGGCGCCTACGGGCAGTCCAAACTGGCCAATTTGATGTTCACCTACGAGCTGCAACGCCGCCTCGTCGGTCAGCACACCACGGCGCTGGCGGCCCACCCCGGCGGATCCGACACCGAACTCGCGCGTCATCTGCCGAACGCCGTACAGCGCGCCGTCCCGCTGCTGCGTCCGGTGTTCCAGGAGGCCGCGATGGGCGCGTTGCCGACGCTGCGCGCGGCGACGGACCCGAGCGCCCTGGGCGGTCAGTACTACGGCCCCGATGGCCTCGGCCAGCAGAAGGGCCATCCGAAACTGGTCACCTCCAGTGAGCGGTCCTACGACCTCGATCAGCAACGCCGACTGTGGGCGGTGTCCGAGGAGCTGACCGGGGTGACGTATCCGGTCCTCAGCGGGACGCACGCCTGACCGCGTCACCGGTTTCTACGCCACGGTTGCTGCGCCGCGGCGCGAGTGACCCTCCAGTAGAAATCGGCGACAGGGCGACGAGGCGAGGGGCAGCACCACCAGCACCCACGGCCGAAGCCGCCCCTGAACAATCCCCAGCGACACGCCCGACGCCGTCCTGCAGATATGCGCTGACGTAACGCCCTGCCATAGACTGCTTTCCGACCGAGAGGAGTCCTTGGGTGCGGGCTGATGCAGCGCCCAGCACCCAGGCACTGCGGGGCTGGCAGCGCAAGGCGCTGGTGAAGTATTTGACCGCGAAACCGCGGGACTACCTGGCGGTGGCCACCCCCGGCGCCGGTAAGACCACGTTTGCGCTGCGGATCGCGGCCGAATTGCTCAATGACCGCACGGTCGACGCGGTCACCGTGGTCGTTCCCACCGAACACCTCAAGATCCAGTGGGCGCAATCGGCGGCACGCAACGGCATCGCGCTCGACCCGAAGTTCAGCAACTCCAACTCCCAGACGTCGGCGGAGTACCACGGCGTCGTCGTCACCTACGCCCAGGTGGCCAGCCATCCCACCCGGCATCGCGTCCGCACCGAGAACCGCAAGACGTTGGTGATCTTCGACGAGATCCACCACGGCGGTGACTCGAAGAGTTGGGGCGACGCGATGCGTGAAGCATTCGACGACGCGACACGGCGGCTGGCTCTCACCGGTACCCCGTTCCGCAGCGACGACAGCCCGATCCCGTTCGTCAACTACGAGCCCGACGAGGCCGGCTTCCAGCGCTCGCACGCCGACCACGTGTACGGCTACGCCGATGCGCTCGCCGACGGTGTGGTCCGGCCCGTGGTCTTCCTGGCCTATTCGGGAGAAGCCCGTTGGCGCGACAGTGCCGGCGAGGAGCATGCGGCCCGGCTGGGCGAACCGCTGACCGCCGAGCAGACCGCACGAGCCTGGCGCACCGCGCTGAATCCGGCCGGCGAGTGGATGCCGGCGGTCATCGCCGCGGCCGACAAGCGGTTGCAGCAGAAGCGTCAACACGTGCCCGACGCCGGCGGCATGATCATCGCCACCAATCAGACCACCGCCCGCGCCTACGCCGACCTGCTCACCAAGATCACCGGCGAGGTGCCCACCGTGGTGCTCTCCGACGATCCGAGCGCGTCCGACCGGATCAGCCAGTACTCGGCGGGCACCAGCCGGTGGCTGGTCGCGGTGCGCATGGTGTCCGAAGGCGTGGACGTGCCCCGGCTGTCGGTCGGGGTGTACGCCACGAGTGCGTCGACGCCGTTGTTCTTCGCCCAGGCCATCGGCCGGTTCGTGCGGTCGCGCCGCGCCGGTGAGACCGCGAGCATCTTCCTGCCGTCGGTCCCCAACCTGCTGCTGCTGGCCAGCGAGATGGAAGCCCAACGCAACCACGTGCTGGGCAAGCCGCACCGCGAATCCGACGGCCTCGATGACGAGGCACTCGAAGCCGCCGAGAAGCGCCAGGACGAGAAGAGCGAACTGGAGAACGGCTTCGAGTACCTGGGTGCCGACGCCGAACTGGACCAGGTCATCTTCGACGGCGCCTCGTTCGGTACCGCGACCCCGGCCGGCAGCGACGAGGAAGCCGACTACCTGGGCATCCCCGGCCTGCTCGATGCCGAACAGATGCGAGATCTCTTGCGCCGCAGGCAAGATGAACAGCTGACAAAGCGTTCGGCCGAGGCCGCGGTGTCAGGTGGGCCACCGCCGTCACGCACCACGCACGGCCAGTTGCGCGAGCTGCGCCGCGAACTCAACGCCCTGGTGACCATCGCCCATCACCGCACCGGCAAACCGCACGGCTGGATTCACAACGAGCTACGACGCATCTGCGGTGGCCCTCCGGTGGCGGCTGCGACGACCGATCAGCTCAAGGCACGCATCGAGGCCGTTCGGGATCTGAGAGCCTGAGAGCAGTCGCAGAGTCGGGCGGGCCCGACGCCGATTTCCACCCCAGGGTCGCGCTCGCCCGAAAGCCACGACCCTGGTGTAGAAAACGGTGCGACGGCGCGACGGCCGCAGCGGCGCATCCCAGCCGGCAGAAGGCCTACAGGCCCAACAACTCCGGAAGATCAGCCACCGAGTCGATGACGTGGTTGGGTTGCATGGCGAATTCGTCTGTGGCCCAACGGTCCAGCGTGGCCTGACGGAATTTCCCGGTGCGCACCAGCACGCCGGCCATCCCCACCACCTGCGCGGCCAGCACATCGTTGTTGAGGTCGTCGCCGATCATGTACATCTCTTCGGGGTCGACGCCAAGGCGGTTGGCCGCGGCCAGGAACCCTTCCGGGGCCGGCTTGCCGACGGCGGTGGCCTTACGGCCGGAGGTCTGCTCCATGCCGGCCAGATACATGCCGGTGTCCACCCGCAGTCCGTCGGTGGTGTTCCACGCGGTGCTGCGGTGCATCGCCACGACCGGGACTCCTTGGGACATCCAGTCGTACACCCAGCTCAGCGTCAGGTGGTTGTACTCCGGGCCGGCGCCGCCGAGCAGAACCACGTCGGGGGTTTCCGGCGCGCGTGGCCCATGACAATCGCCGGAGTAGACGACGTCGACGCCCGGCATGTCCTCGTCGATGTGCCCGCTGTTGACGAGAAAACATCGTGCCCCTGGATAGCGGTCACGCACATATTCGGCCGTGAGCGCGGCGGCGGTGATCACCTCGTCGGGGGCGACGTCCATGCCGGCCGCGGTCAACAGGTCGGCGATCTGTGCCCGGGTGCGGGTGGTGGTGTTGGTCAGGTACGACCGGGCAATCTGGTGTTGGGCCAATACCCGCAATGTCGCTGCCGCGCCGTCGATGGGCTGCCAGGAGGTCACCAGCACACCATCGATGTCGAACAGCACCCCACCGATAGCCATGCAGCGACAGTAAACGTCGGCGAAGTCAGCGCAACTCGGGGCCTGCCCATGCATTGTCGGCCACCCACGGTGAGGCGGCCGCCACCACCGACCAGGCCTGGGCCGCGGGGATGTCGATCACGGTGTAGCGCTTCTCCCCCGCCGCGGTCGCCGCGATCAGGGTGGCCACGCCGGCTCGGCGCTGAAAGAACGTCTGGCGCACCGTCCATCCGATGATCCCGGCGGTCTGCAGGCAGTCGCGACGACGTTGCAGGGAGCCGGACCGGGCGACCAGCCAGCCGTCACGCACCAGGTGCCCCAGTGAGCGGGCCCGATCCGCGGCCAGCAGGCAGGCACACGCCGTGATGAGCGCCCACAGCACCCACACCCAGACCGGCACCCCGACGGCCGGCATCACCGCACCCACGAGCAGTGGCAACGCCAGGGCACGGGTCCAGCGCCGGCGCAGCGCCGCCGAACCGTGGGCCACCAGCGGTGCCTCCACAGCGCCGGGGTCATCGATCAGGTCGGCCAGCACGGCGCGGGCGGTACCGGCGGGGCACGGCGGCAGCAGCAGCGATGCCTCGCCTTCGCCACCCACGCCGGTCATCACGGCGTCCAGGCGGGCACCACCGAAAGCCCGGACCAGCAGCGGCTCGCGCAGTGTGCCGCCGCGCAGCCGCCGCATGTCGTAGGTGTGCTCGCGTAGGCGTAACAAGCCGTGCTGCAGGTGTAGCACCTCGGAATCCCGACGCAGGAGCAAGTTCCCGTACGTCACAAGTGATCTGAGCACCGACAACACCACCGAGGCCACCAAGACCCCGATGACCGCCACCACCACGGTGACCAGCACACCAAGCCGTTCCGCGAACGCGACACCAGATCGTGCGAGCTGCGAATCCTGCAGCGCCGCACCGACTCCAGCTTGGTAGATCACCCCCGCGGCGGCCGCGATCATGGCCAGACCGGTGAAACTCAGCGGGCTGTAACGCAACCAAGACAGTTGCCACCGGGCCAGCAACCGCCCCGTCGGGGCGTCGGCGGCCGGTACGGCATCGGCCAGCAGGATCGCCCGCAGGCGCGGCACCTCTTGCGCCTCGACCGCGTCGAGGGCGAATTCGGTGTCGCCCTTGGCTTCCTGGCCGGTGCTGATCCGCAACACGGTCAGCCCGAGGGCGCGGTGCAGCAGGCGGGCATCGGTGGACACCGAGCGAATCCGGTTGCGCGGCACCGAGAGCACCTTGCGTTGCAGCAGGCCGGTACGCAGTTGGACCTCGTCGGGCTCGATGCGATAGCCGGTGGTGAACCATCGCGCCATGCCGACCGCAATCGTCAGCGCGATCGCGGCGACGGTCCAACCGGCATTACCGGTGGCCGATCCGAGCACCACCGAACCCACGAGCAGTGGAATCTGTTGCAGCACCTCGTGAACCGGGTGCACCAGCAGCATGCGCGGGCTCAGCCGCTGCCAGGACGGCCCAGCCGGCGCCGTCACGTGGCGTCCTGTTCACCGATCGCCGCGATGTCGGTCAGCTGGGCCACCACCTGCTCGGCGACGGCGTCGTCCAGCGCCACGATGCGCACCGCACCGGCCGAGGACGCCGTCGTCACCGTCACGTTGGCCAGGCCGAACAACCGATCCAGCGGGCCACGGTAGGTGTCCACGGTTTGTACCCGCGAAATCGGCGCGATGCGCCGCTCCTGCACGATCCACCCGGTGCGGGTGTACACCGCGGGTGTCCCGGAGCCGACGTTGACGTCCCACCGGTGCACGCGGTAGCGCCACATCGGTACGACGACGATGAACAGCACCGCACCCAGCACGGTGACGATCGCGGCCACACCGTGCAGCCACATCATCCGCCGGTCCAGAGCCAACCAGATCACCTGGGCGAGAGTCAGAAACACCCACGGGATCGCGGCGCTCAAGGCCCACACCAGTGGGGCCTTACGGCTGGGGGGATGCGCCGGATCACCCAACGTCACCGCCGGAACATTGTCCATGACCCGAGCATGCCCCAAGGCTGCCCGTAGAGTTCGACGCATGAGCGCCAATTCCAAGTGGACCGAGGCCGACGTTCCCGATCAGTCCGGCCGGATTGCCATCGTGACCGGCTCCAACACCGGGCTGGGCTATGAGACCGCGCGCGTGCTCGCCGCCAAGGGGGCGCACGTCCTCATCGCGGTACGCAATCTGGACAAGGGCCGTGATGCCGTCGAGCGGATCACCAAAGCGGCGCCGAAAGCGGACCTGAGGCTGCAGAAGCTCGATGTGGGCTCGTTGGACTCGGTCCGGGCCGGGGCGGACGAATTGAAGGCTGCCTATCCGCGGATCGACCTGCTGATCAACAACGCCGGGGTGATGTACCCACCGAAGCAGACCACCGTCGACGGTTTCGAGCTGCAGTTCGGCACCAACCATCTCGGCGCGTTCGCGCTGACCGGGCTGTTGCTCGATCACCTGTTGCCGGTCGAGGGATCGCGCGTGGTGGCAGTGGCCAGCATCGCCCATGACATCCAGGCGGGCATCCATTTCGACGACTTGCAGTGGGAACGCAGTTACAACCGGGTCGCCGCGTACGGGCAGTCCAAGTTGTCGAACCTGCTGTTCACCTATGCGCTGCAGCGGCGTCTGACGGCCAAGCACGCGCCGACGATCGCGGTGGCCGCCCATCCGGGGATCTCGGACACCGAACTGACCCGCCACATTCCCGGGGCCGGGTTGCCCGGCGTCAGCCAGATCACCGCCCTGGTCACCAACAGCGCGCTCAAGGGTGCGCTGGCCACCCTGCGTGCCGCGACCGATGCCGGCGTGCAAGGCGGCCAGTACTACGGGCCCGACGGCTTCCGAGAATTGCGCGGCTATCCGAAGCTCGTGAAATCCAGCAAGCAGTCGCACGACGAGGAGCTGCAGCGCCGGTTGTGGGCGGTGTCCGAAGAGCTCACCGGCGTCAGCTTCGGCGTGTGACCATGCGGACCGTCGAAGAACACCAGCACGTCGTCGCCGAGCTGATCAAAAGCCGCGCAGCACAAGAACTTCCACTCAACGACACGCTCGGGCTGGTGCTGGCCGCCGAGATCATCGCCCCACTGTCGCTGCCCGGCTTCGACAACTCCGCGATGGACGGATACGCCGTGGTGGCTGACGACGTGGCGACCGCCACCGAGGACGCCCCGGTGCGGTTGCCGGTCGCCGAGGACATCCCCGCCGGCCGCACCGATCTGTTGACGTTGCAGCCCGGCACGGCCCACCGCATCATGACCGGGGCCCCGTTGCCCGCCGGTGCCACCGCGGTGGTTCCCGTCGAGGCCACCGACGGCGCCACCGATACCGTCACCATCCGCGCGAGCGCCCGGGCCGGCCAGCACATCCGCCGGGCCGGCGAGGACGTCACCGCCGGGACCGTGGTGCTGCAGGCCGGTCAGGTGATCACCCCGGCCGCGCTGGGACTGGCCGCCGCGTTGGGTCTGGCCACGCTCCCGGTGGTGCCGCCGATGCGCGTCGTGGTGATGTCCACCGGAACCGAGCTGGTGGCCCCGGGCACCGAGCTGCAGCCGGGACAGATCTATGAGTCGAACGCGGTCATGTTGGCCGCGGCGGTCCGTGATGCCGGCGCGCAGGCCACCATCGCGCCGATGTCCGCCGACGACGTCGACGCCTTCCGCGCCGGGCTGGCCGCCCACGCGCGTGATGCCGATCTGATCATCACCACCGGCGGCGTGAGCGCAGGCGCCTACGAGGTGGTCAAGGATGCGTTGTCGGATCAGGTGGAGTTCGTCAAGGTGGCGATGCAGCCCGGTATGCCCCAGGGCGCGGGCACCGTGAACGGCGTGCCGATCATCACGCTGCCCGGCAACCCGGTGAGCGCGCTGGTGTCCTTCGAGGTGTTCGTCCGCTCCCCGCTGCGCGCGGCCATGGGCCACGCCGCAGCCGACCGACCACGACGCACCGCGCAGCTGACCGAGGACCTCACGTCTCCGCGCGGGAAACGGCAGTTCCGCCGCGGTGTGCTGACCGGGGATTCGGTCAGCAGCTACGGCCCGCCGGCGTCGCATCATCTGCGGTGGCTCGCCTCGGCGAACTGCTTGCTGGAGATCGACGAGGACGTCACCGAACTTACGGCCGGGTCAGCAGTTCCCGTCTGGGACCTGAGCTAGCGAATCCGCCACGGTCCGCACGTAGAATCCTCCCGATGGCCAGACGCCCTGATCTCCAATCCGGCCCAGAACGCCTTGCGGCGCTGGTGCGATCCAGTGTTCCGCCGATGCATTCGGCGGGCCTACCGTTTGTCGGCGCCAGCCTCGCCGTCGCTGCCCTGGGCCGCAAGCGGCGCTGGGTACGACGCGCGGGCCTGTTGGCGGCCGGGGCGAACGCCGCGTTTTTCCGTCATCCGCCGCGGGTGCCGCCGACGCGCCCCGGCGTGGTGGTGGCCCCGGCCGACGGCCTGGTGTGTCTGATCCAGGACGCCGTGCCACCGGCCGAGCTGGGCCTGCCCGCCACCCCGCTGCCGCGGGTCAGCATCTTCCTGTCGGTGCTCGACGCCCATGTGCAGCGCGCCCCGATCGGCGGTGACGTGGTGGCCGTGCAGCACCGCCCGGGCCGCTTCCACTCGGCCGAGCTCGAAGCCGCCAGTGAGGACAACGAACGCAACAGCGTCGTCATCCGTACCGCCGACGGCGTTGAGGTGATCGCGGTGCAGATCGCCGGGTTGGTGGCCCGGCGCATCGTGTGCAACGCCCACGTCGGCGACAAACTCGCGATCGGCGAAACCTATGGATTGATCCGGTTCGGCTCCCGGCTCGACACCTACCTGCCCGCCGGGTCCAAACTGCTCGTCAGCAATGGGCAGCGGACGCTGGCCGGGGAAACCGTTCTGGCGGAGTTGCCGTGATCAAGGCCCGCGTCAAGCCGCGCATCAAACCGCCCACGTTCACGGTGCGGATGCTGCCCAGCGCGATGACGGTGGCCGCAATCTGTCTGGGCTTGTCTGCGGTCAAGATGGCGCTGGACAACCGGCCCACCGAGTCGATGGCGTTTCTGGCGGTCGCGGCGATCCTCGATGCGCTCGACGGGCGGGTGGCCCGCATGCTCAATGCCACCTCGAAGATGGGCGAGGAGATCGACTCCCTCGCCGATGCGGTGAATTTCGGTGTGGCACCGGCCTTCATCGTCTACGGCACCCTGCTGTCGCACTCCCGCATCGGTTGGATCGTGGTGCTGCTGTACGCGGTGTGCATCGTGCTGCGGTTGGCCCGGTTCAACGCGCTGCTCGACGTGGACCAGCCTGCGTACGAGAAGGAGTACTTCGTCGGCATGCCCGCACCGGCGGGTGCCATCGGCGCGATCGGCCTGCTGGCCGCCAAAATGCAGTTCGGCGAAGGGTGGTGGACCAGCGAGTGGGCGGTGTCGATCTGGATGATCGGCGTCTCACTGCTGGTGGTCAGCCGGATCCCGATGCGCAAGATCCACACCTTCTCGGTACCGCCGAACATGGTGGCCCCACTGTTGGCACTGGTCGCCATCGGCGTCGCCGCCTCGGTGTTCTACGGCTACATCGTGATCATGGTGATCATCGTCGCCTACGTGATCCACATCCCGTTCGCCATCCGCACCAAGAAGTGGGTGGCCAGCCACCCCGAGTCCTGGGACGACAAGCCGCGGCAGCGACGCGCCGCCCGGCGGGCGATCCGGCGCGGACAACCGCACCGCCGGTCGATGGCGCGCCTCGGTCTGAGGAAGCCGGGACGCTGACATGTCGCAGCTCGAGGTCGACGAAGATCCGGCACTCGGACACCTGCGCCTCACCGCGCGGCTGAACACCTCGGCGCTCGATTCACGACGGGGCGTGGTGCGGCTACATCCCGAGGCGATCGCCGCGTTGGGTCTTCGCGAGTGGGACGCCGTCTCCGTGACCGGGTCACGGACCACCGCAGCCGTCGTCGGCGTCGCTCCCGCCGGTACGCCCAGCGGCACCGCGCTGCTCGACGATGTCACCTTGTCCAATGCCGGAATCCGCGAGAACGCCACGGTGATCGTGTCGCCGGTGACGGTGTACGGCGCCCGCGCGGTCACGGTGAGCGGGTCCAAACTGGCCACCGACTCGATCTCGTCGGCAACCCTGCGCCAGGCGCTTCTGGGCAAGGTGATGACGGTCGGCGACACTGTGTCGCTATTGCCCCGCGATCTGGGACCGGGGACCTCGACATCGGCGGCGACCGCGGCGCTGGCGTCGTCGGTCGGCATCACCTGGACCTCGGAGCTGTTGACGGTCACCGGTGTCGATCCGGGCGGTCCGGTGAGCATCCAGCCCAACTCGGTGGTGTCGTGGGGGCCCGGCCTTGAGCCGTCTGCGACATCGACGGCGACGACGGATTCCACTGGCGCCCATACGGTCAGCCCCGCACGCAGCGAGCCCACGGTGAGTTTCGACGATCTCAAGGGCGCCCATACCCAGGCGGGCAAGCTCACCGAATGGCTCAAGCTGTCCCTCGACGAGCCGCAATTACTCGAGACCCTCGGCGCCACACCCCATCTCGGCGTGCTGGTGACCGGTTCCGCCGGCGTCGGCAAGGCCACCATGGTGCGGACGGTGTGCAGCGAGCGCCGGCTGGTGGAGCTCGACGGGCCCGAGGTGGGGGCACTGGCCGCCGACGATCGCCTGAGCCGGGTGTCCAACGCGGTGGCCACGGTGCGCGACGGTGGCGGGGTGCTGCTGATCTCCGACATCGACGCACTGCTGCCGGCTGCCGCCGACCGGGCCCCCGAACCGGTGGCCGCCCTGATCATCGCCGAGCTGCGGGACGCGGTCGCCACCGCCGGGGTGGCCTTCGTCGCGACGTCGGCCGTTCCCGTCGGGGTGGACCCGCGCTTGCGCGCGCCGGATCTGTGCGACCGCGAACTGGCCCTCACCCTGCCCGACGCCGCCACCCGCAAGTCGCTACTGGAAGTGCTGCTGCGCGGTGTCCCGACGGCCGAGCTCAATCTTGGCGAAATTGCAGACCGCACACCCGGTTTCGTGGTCGCCGACCTGGCCGCCCTGGTGCGCGAGGGTGCGCTGCGGGCCGCCTCACGGGCCAGTGCCGACGGCAATGAGCCGGTGCTGTGGCAAGAGGATTTGACCGGTGCACTGACGGTGATCCGGCCGTTGTCGCGGTCGGCGGCCGAGGAGGTTTCGGTCGGTTCGGTCACGCTCGACGACGTCGGCGACATGGTTGAGACCAAACAGGCCCTCACCGAGGCGGTGCTGTGGCCGCTGCAGCATCCCGACACGTTCCAGCGGCTGGGTATCCAGCCGCCGCGCGGCGTGCTGCTCTACGGGCCGCCCGGATGCGGCAAGACTTTTGTGGTGCGGGCGCTGGCCAGCTCGGGGAAGCTCTCGGTGCATGCCGTCAAAGGTGCCGAACTGATGGACAAGTGGGTCGGCTCCTCGGAGAAGGCCGTTCGCGAATTGTTCGCCCGGGCCAGGGATTCCGCGCCGTCGCTGGTGTTCCTCGACGAGATCGATGCGTTGGCCCCGCGACGGGGGCAGAGCTTCGACTCCGGGGTAACCGACCGCGTGGTGGCCTCGTTGCTGACCGAACTCGACGGCATCGAGCCGATGCGCGACGTCGTGGTGCTCGGTGCGACGAACCGGCCCGATCTCATCGACCCCGCGCTGCTCCGGCCCGGCCGCCTGGAGCGGCTGGTGTTCGTCGAACCGCCCGACGCCGAGGCACGTCGCGAGATCCTGCGGACCTCAGGCAAAGCCATCCCTTTGGCCGCCGACGTCGACCTCGACGCCCTGGCGGCCGAGTTGGACGGCTACAGCGCGGCCGATTGCGTGGCGCTGCTGCGCGAGGCGGCGATGACGGCGATGCGACGGTCGATCGATGCGGCCGACGTCACCGCGGCGGACGTGGCGAAAGCCCGTGAGACCGTGCGCCCGTCGCTCGATGCGGCGCAGGTGCAGTCTTTGCGGGAGTTCGCCGCCGGGCGCTGAGGGCGGGAGTTCGCGGCCGGACTGGAGGCCTCCCGCCCCGAGCCCGCCCACCGTAGGGCCGCCCGCCCCGGGCCCGCCAGAAAGCCCTCGAGCCGTTGACCACTCGTCGTCCCCCGAGTCACAGGCGCCTCACCGATCGCGCCTCCGGAAGGGGAGTCGAGATGCCCGCCTACAAGCGACAATCGAGCGACAATCGCCTCCTGCGCCACATGGGGAACGCCAGCCCCACAGCGGGTAGTCACATCCGACCCATATTGTTCTGGTGTCTCGTCAGCCTCACCAGTCCATTGCCCGACTGTCAGCGACACCGTCGCTGATAGCTGGACAACCCGAAAACCGTTGCCGCTGAGGCTAAAACACACACAAGTGACAGGAGTAAAGAGCGTCCTTGTGACAATAGTTGTCAATGGCTACCCATGTGGCGATTGTCGCTCGATTGTCGCTCATAAGCGGGCACAACGCCCCTGCGCCGGGCGCGGCGGCCGAAGGACAAATGA
>NZ_LZJD01000046.1:0-166144 GCF_001666875.1 Mycobacterium sp. E802 | reverse complement strand
TGTCGGTCTGGGAGTTGCCCTTCTTGCCGCGCTTGCTGCGGCGGCCCCCACCGCTGGGCTCGTTCTTGCGCGCAGTGTTGGCCGAGGCCGTGTCGACCGGATCACCGTGCAGCACGATGCCGCGACCGGCGCAATGCGTGCAGGTGGTCGAAAATGCCTCGACCAGACCGGTGCCCAGCTTCTTTCGGGTCAGCTGCACGAGGCCCAGCGAGGTCACCTCGGAGACCTGATGGCGGGTGCGGTCGCGGCCGAGCGCCTCGGTCAACCGGCGCAGCACCAGATCCCGGTTCGACTCGAGCACCATGTCGATGAAGTCGATGACCACGATGCCGCCGATGTCACGCAACCGGAGCTGGCGCACGATCTCCTCGGCCGCTTCGAGGTTGTTACGCGTGACGGTCTGCTCGAGGTTGCCGCCGGCACCGGTGAACTTGCCGGTGTTGACGTCAACCACGGTCATCGCCTCGGTGCGGTCGATCACCAGGGTCCCGCCCGAAGGCAGCCACACCTTGCGGTCCATCGCCTTGGCCAACTGTTCGTCGATGCGGTGCACGGCGAACACATCGGGCGCGTCCGCGCCACCGGCCGGCTCGTACTTGGTCAGCCGCCCCATCAAGTCGGGGGCCACGGTCTCGACGTACGAATTGATGGTGTTCCACGCCTCGTCACCGGAGACGATCAGGCCCGAGAAATCTTCGTTGAACAGGTCGCGGATCACCTTGACCAGAACATCGGGCTCCTCGTAGAGCGCGACAGCGGCACCGGCCTTCTTCGCGGTGACCTCGGCGGCCTTCGCGTCGATCTCGGTCCAGCGCTGCTGCAACCGCTCGACGTCGGAGCGGATGTCCTCTTCTTTGACGCCCTCAGAGGCGGTGCGGATGATCACACCCGCATCGGCAGGCACGACCTCCTTGAGGATCTCCTTGAGCCGCTGCCGCTCGGTGTCGGGCAGCTTGCGGCTGATGCCCGTCGACGAGGCGCCGGGCACATAGACCAGATAGCGGCCGGCCAGCGAAACCTGCGTGGTCAGCCGGGCGCCCTTGTGGCCGACCGGGTCCTTGCTGACCTGGACGACGACATAGTCGCCGGGCTTGAGGGCCTGCTCGATCTTGCGGTTCGACCCGCCGAGACCGGCGGCCTCCCAGTTGACCTCGCCGGCATAGAGCACACCGTTGCGGCCCCGGCCGATGTCGACAAACGCGGCCTCCATCGAGGGCAGCACGTTCTGCACGATGCCGAGATAGATGTTGCCGACGAGGCTCGCCGACGCCGCCGACGTCACGAAGTGCTCGACGACGACGCCGTCTTCCAGCACGGCGATCTGCGTATAGCGGGCGCCCTCGTGCGGTGGCTCGGTACGCACCTTGTCGCGGACGATCATGGTGCGTTCGACCGCTTCACGCCGGGCCAGAAACTCGGCTTCGCTCAGGATCGGCGGCCGACGACGGCCGGCGTCGCGACCGTCACGGCGGCGCTGACGCTTGGCCTCCAAGCGGGTCGATCCGCTGATCCCCTGGATCTCGGAGTCATCGCTGCCTTTGCCGGCCCGCTCGGAACGCGGGGTGCGCTCATGGACGACCGTATTGGGCGGGTCATCCGGCGAACCAGCGTCGTCGCTGTCACCCGATCCGGACTTGCGGCGCCGGCGACGGCGGCGACGGCGGGTGCTGCCGTCGGTACCCGTGGCTTCCTCGTCGCTGCCTTCATCCGACTCATCGGCGTCGTCGTCGGAATCCTGGTCGGACTCGCTCTGCTCGTCGCCGGTGTCGGTCTCGGAGTCCGGGCCGGATTCGGACCCGTTGTCATCCAGCTGTTCACCGCGGCCACGACCACGACCACGACGGCCGCGTCGCCGACGCCGCGCGGCCGGGCGATCGGCCTGCTCGTCGTCGGATTCTGAGTCGGACTCGGAATCGCTGCCGTTGTCGTCGTCTTCCTCGTCGTCTTCGACAGCGACCGGTTCGAAACTGATCGGTTGTGGGGCGACGAACAATGGCAGGTAGTCGGCTCGCTCGGTGTGCGATTCGCGGGCGGGCGGGATGTTCGCGGTCTCCAGGATCAGTCGCGACTCCGGCTCATCGCCGACGAGCACGGCCTCGGACGTCGACTCCGTGGAAGTCTCGGACTCGGTCTCGGCCAGCGGGGCGTCAACCGGCGTCTCGGATTCCGGCGCCTCGTCCGACGTCTGGACCGTGGCGGTGACCGCTCCGGTCACAGTGACGGCCACCGCTTCAACCTGGACCGGTTCTGACGCGGGCGGTTCTCCGGGGGGTTGCTCAGCGGCCTGTTCGGGGATGACCTCGGCCGCTCCGAGAGCCAGCGCGTCACGGACTCGCTCGGCATCCACCTTGTCGACGGTGGAGTGCGCGCTGCGCTGGCGTCCGTCGAACTCGGCGAGGGCATCCAGCACCCGCCTGCTGGTGGTGCCGAGTACCCGCGCCAGGGAATGGACTCTCAGCCGCTCTGGGAGTCCCTCCTGCTGCGGAGTCTGGGTTGATAGGTCGTCATTCTGGGCATCTTCGGCCACGAATTCTCCTCAAGCCCCCGGGCGCGTCGAACGACGCGGCCACGCGAGGGCTTCCGCTATTGGCCCGGGACACTTTCCCCGGACTTGTTGTGGTCTCGCTCCGAGCGGCTCGCTACCGAACCCACCCGGTGCCTGGCTGAATGATGGCTGGACGGTCGGCGCCGCACCGGATTGCGGTGGTCGCGCTCGTCGAAGTCTTCATTCGGGTGTTCGGCCTCGGTTGAGGCCGGCTACCCGCAACCAGTATCCCACATCACTGACGCGGTACTGACCAGACTGCGAAGAAGGATTGTCAGGCCGAAGCTTCGCCGGGGAACCACAGGGCGATCTCGCGGGCCGCCGACTCCGCAGAATCCGACCCGTGCACGAGGTTGTCCTGCGTGACAAGCGCCAGGTCACCACGGATGGTGCCGGGCACGGCCTTCTCCACCGGATCGGTGCCGCCGGCGATCTGACGGAACGCCGCGATGGCGCGCGGTCCCTCGACGATCGCGGCCACGACGGGACCGGAGGTGATGAACTCCAGCAGTGAATCGAAGAAGGGCTTGCCGTCGTGCTCGGCGTAATGCTGCTTGGCCAGTTCAATGCTGACGTTCTTCAGCTCCAGCGCGGCCAGGGTCAGCCCCTTGCGCTCGATCCGGCCGAGGATCTCCCCGACCAGGTGGCGCTGCACGCCGTCGGGCTTGATCAAAACAAGGGTCCGCTCAGTCACGGCAGAGAGCGTACCGGTCGGTAGCCGCACCCGGCGACGGCGGCCCCCCGACCGGGTTTGCGCTGCGCCTCGGCTATTCGGCGGGAGGTTGCTGGCCGGGCAGCAGACCGCGGTCCTGCCGGCGTTTGACCTCAGCCCGCAGGTAGACGATCAACAGCCAGACCACCGCGAAGATGACGCCGATGAAGCCGATCGCGCCGTGCACGAGCGCACCGGCGATCACCACCAGTTGGATGCCGAGGTTCGCCCAGATGGCCCAGGGCCGGCCCTGTAGGCCCGACATCAGGATCAGCACGACGGCCAGACCCACCACGAACCCGCCCGACGTCCAGGTGAGGCCGGCGGCGCTGACGCCGACGACCGGCAGGGCCAGCAGCACGACGATGGCTTCGAGGATCAGCGTCGCGGCCATCACGCCGCGGAAGCTCTTCCAGGGATCGGTCGGTGTCGGCTTGTCGTTCTGAGTGCTCACTGTGGGTCCCGTCCGAACAGGGTTCGGGCCGCGCCGGCGGTCACCACCGAACCCGTGATTACGATGCCGGCGCCGGACAGTCCTTCGTCCGCGCCGGACTCCTCGACCAAAGCCGTGGCCGTCTCGATGGCGTCGGCCAGCGTCGCGGCGGTGATCACCCGATCCGGCCCGAACCGCTCCTCGGCCAGCAACGCCAGCGATTCGACGTCCATCGCCCGCGGCGAACCGTTGTGGGTCACCACGATCTGATCGAATGCCGGCTCGAGCGCATTGAGGATGCCGCCGACGTCCTTGTCCCCCATCACCGATACCACCCCGACCAGAAAGCGGAAATCGAACTCCTGCTGCAGGGTCTGCGCCAGCGCCGCGGCGCCGGCCGGATTGTGTGCCGCATCGATGAAAACCGTTGGCGCGCTGCGCATGCGCTCCATCCGACCGGGACTGTATACGGCGGCGAAACCGGCTCGAACCGCGTCGATGTCGAGTTGGCGGTCCGCACCCGCACCGAAGAACGCCTCCACCGCGGCCAGCGCGACAACGGCGTTGTGAGCCTGATGCTCGCCGTGCAGTGGCAGGAACACATCGGAGTACACCCCGCCCAGGCCCTGCAAGGTCAGCAGCTGCCCGCCGATCGCGACCTGGCGGCCGAGTACGGCGAACTCGGAATCCTCACGGGCCACAGCGGCGTCGGCCCGCACCGCCTCCTCCAGCAGCACCTCCATGGCCTCGGGGACCTGCTGGCCGATGACCGCCACAGTGTCGGTCGGCACCAGGGCGTCGGGCTGCCGGGTGATGATGCCGGCCTTCTCTCCGGCAATGGCGGCGATCGTGTCACCGAGGTAATCGGTGTGGTCCATTCCGATCGGAGTGATCACCGCGACGGGGGCGTTGACGACGTTGGTGGCGTCCCATCGGCCGCCCATCCCGACCTCGACGACCGCAACGTCCACGGGCGCGTCCGCGAACGCCGCGAAGGCCATCGCGGTGAGCACCTCGAACTTGCTCATCTTGGGGCCCCCGGCAGCTTCGGACTGCTGGTCGACCAGCTGCACAAAGGGTTCGATCTCGGTGTAGGTCTCGACGTATTGCGCTGGGGTGATGGGCTTTCCGTCGATCGAGATGCGCTCGACCGCCGACTGCAGGTGCGGGCTGGTGGTACGGCCGGTGCGCCGATGCAGCGCGGTCAACAACGCATCGATGATGCGCGCCACCGAGGTCTTGCCGTTGGTCCCCGCCACGTGGATCGACGGGTAGGCCTGCTGCGGCGAACCGAGCAACTCCAACAGCGCCGCGATCCGCGCCGTGCTCGGGTCCAGCTTGGTCTCGGGCCACCGCTGATCGAGCAGGTGCTCGACCTGCAGCAGCGCCGCGATCTCGTCCGGCGAAGGGACCGGATCGGTCATTGGGCGAGTCCGGCCAGGCGTGCGGTGATCCGCTCGACCTCCTCGTCGGCCAACTGCTGACGGGCCCGGATCTTGTCGACGACGTTCTCCGGCGCCTTGGCCAGGAAGGCCTCGTTACCGAGTTTGGCCGTGGTGGTGGCCAGTTCCTTTTGCGCCGCGGCCAGATCCTTTTCCAGCCGACGCCGTTCGGCCGCAACGTCGACGGTGCCCGAGGTGTCCACCTCGACGAGCACCGTGGCCTGCGTCAGGCGCACCTCGACGGAAGCCGAGGGGGTGAACCCGTCGCCGGCGTCGGTCAGCCAGGCCAACGCGGTGATCGCGGGCAGTTGCTCGGTCAGGCCGGCCTCGGCGATGGCCGAGAGCCGGGCCGGGACGCGCTGCCGGTCGGCCAGGCCTTGATCGCTGCGGAAGCGCCGCACCTCGGTGATCAGCTTCTGCATGTCGGAAATGTGTTGTGCGGCGACCTGATCCAGCGCGATACCAGACGGTTGCGGCCACTGCGCGATCACGATCGACTCACCATCGGTCAGTGTCTTCCACAGCGTCTCGGTGACGAACGGCATCACCGGATGCAGCAGTTTGAGCAGCGCGTCGAGCACGTAGGCGAGCACCCCGGTCGTGTAGGCCGTGTGGTCCTCCTGCCCCAGCTGCACCTTGGCCAATTCCACGTACCAGTCGCAGAACTCGTCCCACGCGAAGTGGTACAGCGATTCGCAGGCCCGGCTGAACTCGTAGCTGTCGAGCGCCGCATCCACCTCGGCGCGGACCTCTTCGAGGCGGCCCAGGATCCAGCGGTCGGCGTCGGTCAGTGCAGCGAGGTCGGGAAGCAGCGCGGGTGCGGCACCGTTCATCAACGCAAAGCGGGTCGCGTTGAACAGCTTGGTGGCGAAGTTGCGCGACGCGCGGGCATGGTCCTCGCCGATGGACAGGTCACCGCCCGGGCTGGCGCCGCGGGCCAGGGTGAACCGCAACGCGTCGGCACCGAACTTCTCCACCCAGTCCAGTGGATCGATGCCGTTGCCGCGGGACTTGCTCATCTTGCGGCCGAACTCGTCACGGATCAGGCCGTGCAGGAAGACGTTTTGGAACGGCACCTGCGGCGGGCGCTGACCGTCGAAGGTGATGGCCGGATCGCCGGCGACGAACATCCCGAACATCATCATCCGGGCCACCCAGAAGAACAGGATGTCGTAACCGGTGACCAACACCGAGGTTGGATAGAACTTGGCCAGATCCGGGGTGTGGTCCGGCCAACCCATCGTGGAGAACGGCCACAGTGCCGAGGAGAACCAGGTGTCGAGGACGTCGGAGTCCTGCTCCCAGCCGGCCGGCGGGGTCTCGTCGGGACCGACACACACGGTCTCGCCGTTGGGCCCGTGCCAGATCGGGATCCGGTGGCCCCACCACAGCTGCCGGGAAATACACCAATCGTGCATGTTGTCCACCCAGGCGAACCAACGCGGCTCCAGGCTCGGCGGATGAATCACGGTGTCGCCGTTGCGCACCGCGTCACCGGCGGCTTTCGCCAGGCCGTCCACCCTGACCCACCACTGTAGGGACAGCCGCGGCTCGATCGGCTCGCCGCTGCGCTCGGAGTGCCCGACGCTGTGCAGGTAGGGGCGCTTCTCTTCGACGATCCGGCCCTGTTCGGCCAGCGCCTCACGCACCTTGACCCGGGCCTCGAAGCGGTCCATACCGTCGAATTGCGTTCCGGTATCGGCGATCCGGCCCTTGGCGTCCATGATGGTGGGCATCGGCAGCTGATGACGCATGCCGATCTCGAAGTCGTTGGGGTCGTGTGCCGGCGTGACTTTCACTGCGCCGGTACCGAATTCGGGGTCGACGTGGGTGTCGGCCACAATGATCATCTCGTGATCGACGAACGGGTGCGGCAGGGTCTTGCCGACCAGGTGGCGGTACCGCTCGTCGTCAGGGTGCACCGCGATCGCGGTGTCACCGAGCATCGTCTCGACGCGGGTGGTGGCCACGATGATGTGGGGTTCGTCGTCATTCATCGAGCCGTAGCGGAACGAGACCAGCTCGCCTTCGACATCCTCGTACTTGACCTCAAGATCGCTGATCGCGGTCTCCAACACGGGTGACCAGTTGACCAACCGCTCAGCCTGATAGATCAGCCCCGCATCGAAGAGCCGCTTGAAGATGGTGCGCACCGCCCGCGACAGGCCCTCGTCCATGGTGAAGCGATCGCGGCTCCAGTCCACACCGTCACCCAGGCGGCGCATCTGCCCGCCGATGGTGCCGCCGGACTCACGCTTCCAGTCCCACACCTTTTCGACAAAGGCCTCGCGACCGAAGTCTTCTTTGGTCTTACCTTCGACGGCGAGCTGCTTTTCCACCACGGTCTGGGTGGCGATGCCCGCGTGGTCCATGCCTGGCAGCCACAACACCTCATAGCCCTGCATGCGCTTGCGCCGGGTCAGCGCATCCATCAGCGTGTGGTCGAGCGCGTGACCCATGTGCAGGCTGCCGGTCACGTTCGGCGGCGGGAGCACGATCGAGTACGGCGGCTTCTCACTGGCCGGATCGGCCGTGAAGTATCCGGCGTCAACCCAGCCCTGGTACAGGTCGGCTTCTACCGCGGCCGGATCCCAGGATTTGGGGAGGGCATCGGCACGGTTCTCAGGGGTGGGAGTCACCGAGCCATTCTAAGAAGTACGTGCCCCAATAAGCGAAAGCCCCCGACGCCCGGTGCGTTCGCTGGGCGTCGGGGGCTCTCCCGCTGTTCGCGGCGGTGGTTACTTCTTGCCGCCGAGCAGGCCGCCGAGGATCTCACCGATGGCGTTGCCCTGGCCACCGCCACCGCCGAGCACGCTGCCCAGAATGCTGCCCAGCGGGTTGTTCGAGCCGCCGCCACCACCGGCCGCCCCGCCGAGGATGCTGCCGAGGATGTCGCCGAGCCCGCCGCTGGAGGCCTGCGGCTGGGGCGCCGACTGCGCCGGCGCATTGTTCTGGGCGAACTGCTTGCCGATGTAGGCCAGCACGATCGGGGCCAGGATCGGCAACAGCTGCTTGATCAGATTGCTGCCACCGGCTCCGGCACCGGACAATGCCGAGGCGACCTGGGTGCTGTCGTTACCGCCGAAGATCTTCGAGACGATCTGGTTTCCTTCGTTGGCGTCGACCTGGTCGACGCTCACGCCGCCGTCGAGCAGGCCGCTGGCCCCCTGCGCGGTGACGGCGGACTCCAGATCACTCGAATCGATGTTGTCGGCTTGCACGTTCTCTGCGACACCACCGACGAGGGCGGGCACCAGGGTCTTGATGGCGGCGCTCACCTCGCCTTCATCGGCACCCAGTTTGTTTGCGATATCCGCCACAGGGATCTGCGCGAACAGATCATCGAGACCGGCCATTTTTCATCCCACCTTCGTTGCTGGCGTACTGGAAGTCCTTCGAAAGGACACTAGTCGAATGTGATCTTGTCCCACAGGTGTTCGACTCAGGTCAGCGCGGTGGTCTCCAACATCACCCCGGCAGCAGGTAGCCGGCTCAGCAATGCATCACCCATCGCCGCCACGGGCGTCAGCACACCGCGCAGCCCCGAAAGCGCGTCGCGGTCGGTAGCCAGGGCCAGCCCGCATTCGCCGAGCAACACCGCGGTCGCCTTGTATCCGGGATCTCCTTGCTGGGCCATGCTTGTCACGTAACGGGCGCCCGATGTGGTCGTGGTGTAGGTCTCGACGCGGTAGTGCCCGCGCTCGCGGGTCCGCTCACTGGGCCCGGTTCCCGGTTTGGGCACCAACCGCTCGACCAATCCGCCGGGGAGGCGGTTGAAGTAGCGGCCACCCACGCCGAGGGTGAAGGCGTTGGATCCGGTCACCACCGCAGCGGCCAGCGGTGCGACGGGCGATCTGCCCACGCTCATCTGTTCGGCGTACTCGAACCTGCGCCCATAGGCGTAGTCCAATAATGCGTTGCTGCGCCGGACGATTCGGGTGTTCGGCGCCGCCATGGCGAAGGCACCGGTCCAGTACCCGGCCAGTTCTGGGGCGATCTCGGCGCCGCGACGCCACCGCACGTCGGGCTGGGCACCGAGTTCGGGCTCGGCTGTCCGGTCCGGGCTCAGGGTGTACGGGTCGTTCATCAGCGCCCTGGCCTCCGGATCGGAGGACAACGTCTTGAGTAATTCCAGCATCGAGGCCACGGTGCCGCCCGAGACGCCGCCGGCGAACGTACGCACCACCAGGTTGGTGTCGCCGAGCTCGCCCGCGTCGTCCGCAGCGGCCCGCTTGTACAGCGCGTACACCGTGAGATCGGATGGCACCGAATCGAATCCGCAGGAGTGCACGATCCGCGCCCCGGTATCGACGGCCTGTTTGTGATGCAGGTCGATGCTGTCGCGGATGAACGTCGTCTCACCGGTCAGATCGGCATAGTCGGTGCCGGCCGCGGCGCACGCCGCCACCAGCGGCAGGCCGTAACGCGCGTAGGGCCCCACCGTGGTCACCACCACCTGGGTGCGCGCGGCCATCGCGTCGAGCGAAGCCGGATCGCCGGCGTCCGCGATCACCAGCGGCCACGCTTGCGCGGCCGGACCGAGGCCGTCGCGGATCACCCGTAGCCGCGCCTCGGAACGCCCGGCGAGCGCGATGCGGGCAGATCCCCCGGCGCGAGCCAGATATTCCGCGGTCAGCTTGCCGACGAATCCTGTGGCGCCGTACAGCACCAGATCGAACTCACGCTGTGTCACCATGCCGACGCTACCCGAGCAGGTCGGGCAGTTCTGCGGGTTGACCGCCTAGGTGCTCCCCCAGGAAGGCGAGCACCACCTGGTACCAGATCTTGGCGTGTTGCGGAGCCAGCACCCAGTGGTTCTCGGTCGGGTAGTACAGGAACCGGTGCGGGCTCTCGCCGTTCTCGTCGGCGGGCAGTCCGGAGTGGGCAAGCAGCTCGTACCACAGTCGCAGCGCCTCACCGATCGGTACGCGATAGTCCTTGTCGCCGTGGATGACCAACATCGGGGTGGTGATCTCCCCGACGAAGCGATGTGGCGAATTGCGCTGCGCCATATCGGGTGTCATCTCACGCGCCCACCAGTAGGCGCCGTCCGTGGTGGGCCCGAACTGGTCCAAGGCCCACAGGCTGGCATGGGTGACGATCGCGTCGAAACGGTCGGTGTGCCCGGCGATCCAGTTCGCCATGTAGCCACCGAAGGATCCGCCCATCGCCGCGGTCCGGGACGCGTCCACCCGCGGGTGCGCACAGGCGGCATCGGTGGCCGCCATCAGGTCGGCGTACGGCGCGTCGCCCCAGGCGCCCCAGCCGCGGGCGATGAAGTCCTGCCCGTAGCCGGTGGACAGGCCCGGATCCGGCATCAGCACCGCATAACCCTGCGCGGTGAGCAGCCAGGGATTCCACCGCCAGTGCCAGCTGTTCCAACTTCCCAGCGGGCCACCGTGAATCCACAACACCAGCGGGGCCGGCTCGTCACCGGCCGGCACGGTGAGCCAGGACCGGATCGGCGTGCCGTCGGCGGCCGTCGCGCTCACCTCGGTGAGGGTGCCGGGCAATGCCGGTGCATCCAGACACGGCAGCACGGTGACGGTGCCGTCGGCATCGATCCGCACGGGATGCGGCGGCGCGGCGTAGGAACTACGCAAGGCGTAGATCACCCCGCCCGGTGCGGGCCGCACGTCGGTGTAGGTGAAGTCGTCGTCGGTCAGTCGGGTGACCGTCCCGGAGGCGGGGTCGACACGGAAGATCGGACCGCGACCGCCGTCGTCGGCGGTGACGACGAGCACCGACGAATCAGCCGACCAGGCGACCGACGACGGCCAGCGATCCCAATCACCGGCCAACTCCACCGGATCACCGTCGAAGCGCTTGCAGTACAGGGTGATCCGCGGAGGTGATGTCGGGGTGGAATGGGTTTCTCGGGTGTAGGCCACCGCGGTGCCATCCGGTGCGATGGTCGGATGGCCGAAGTCGGCGTCGGGATCGTCGGCGATCGTGGTGCGCTCACCGGTGGCGCGGTCGATGCGCACGAGGCTCACCCGGACCTGCGCACCCGGACCGGACCGACGCCACGTCGTCACCAGGAACTCGCTGTCGGCGCTGAGGTCGAATGCCGCTTCCTGCAACGCCGTTCCCGCGGCACCGGTCAGGTCGCGCGGTCCGTCGGCGTCGAAAAGGTGGAGTACGTCCGGCCCGAGGTCGTGGTCCCAGTACCGGACCGGATAGCCGGTGTGCAGGATGGCCGAGACGTTCTTGTCCTTGCGCGCCTGCCGCCGGGCCTTGTCGTCGTCGATTCCCTCCGACAGCGGCAGCAGCGGTGCGGCCACGACGGTGGCATCGGCGCTGCGCGCACTCACCACACCGGTGACGCCGCCGGGGACGGCCAGCTCTTCGAAAGCCTCACCACCGGCTGCCGGAAGTCGCCACAACGAGGCCGGCCCTTTGTCTTCCCCCTCGCCCGGCCGGGCCGCGACGAACAGCAGATCACCGTCGGCGGTGAACGTCGGCGCCGACTCCCCCTTGAGGCCGCGGGTGAGGCGGCGGGCCGGAGCACCGCCCGAGGGATCCAATTCCCAGATGGCGCTGAGGAATTCGGTGCGCTTCTCGTTGAGGGTGCTCACCGTGGTGACTACCCGGGCGCCATCGGGTGACACTGCAAGCCCGGCCACCCGGGGCAACGCGAAGTAGTCGTCGAGATCGTCGAACACCGTCATGGCTCCCCACCGTAATAGCGCGGCCCGTACCGGAGTCCGGTACGGGCCGCGCGGGCTGACGCCTCAGTGGGTTCAGACTGGGTTCAGACCACCTCGGTGATCTGCCCGGCGACGTCGGCCCACACCTGCTTGCTGCTGCGCTCGCCCTGGACGTTGATGAACATGATCACGTTGGCATCGAACGGGATGTTGCGCTTGATGCTCACGGTCTGGACCTCGCCGTCAGGGATCTCGCTGGCCGCGACGGCGCCGTCGATCGCGGTGGCGATCGCACTGGCGGGCACATCGGTGATGGCGAACAGGTTCTGCTGCAGTGCCTCGGTGTCGTCGTCGTAATCGATGGGCCGCGACGGTCCGACCGCGCCGGAGGTGTAGCTCCATTGGTTGAGCTCGGTCGGAGCATTGGGGTCGATGGCTTCTAGGCTGAGCACGCCCGGGGCGATGGAGATCTCGACCACCTGCATCGGGTTGGCGCCGACCTTCTCGGCGATCGCCGCGTAGGCGTTGTCGATGCCCTCGGCGGTGAACAAATTGCCCGAGACCGCTTCGGTGATCTTCTCCGTACCCGTCGAAACGACCTTCTCGGCCGCTCCCGCGGCGGCGTCCCTGAGCTCGGTGGCCTTGGCGCAACCACTCAGGGCCGAGGCGGCAACGAGTGCCGCGCCGAGCGAGATCGCGAAGCGGGTGGGGTTCATCGGGTCCTCTCAATTCATCTCGTCCCGGCGCTCCTCGGCTCGGGAACCTGTCCACACGCTGTGTGAACGCTGGAAGGTTACCGCTCCGGTCCTGGACACGGCGCGGCGTACCGCAGGGGCCTCGATACATTCGACCGATGACACCGTCTGTCCTCGTCATCGGCGCGGGTATCACCGGTCTGGCGACCGCGGTCGCCATGCAGCGCCAGGGGTATGACGTCTGCGTGGCAGAGGCCCGTCATGATGTGGCGTCGGGAGCCGGGATCAGCATCTGGCCCAATGCCCTGGCCGCACTGGACGAGATCGGCCTCGGTGACCAGGTGCGCGACGCCGGCGGACGAGTGACCGCCGGGGCGCTGCGATGGCGTGACGGCTCGTGGCTGCGGCGGCCTGCAGCGCAGCGGTTCACCCGGGCGCTGGGCGAACCGCTCGTGGTGATCAGGCGATCGGTGCTGACTGAGATTCTCAGCGGGGCCCTGCGGCCGGGAACGGTCCGATTCGGGCTCACCGCCGAGGACATCGCGATCGCCGGGTCCGGCGTGCGCGTGCGGTTCTCCGACGGCTCAGTCCGCGCGGCAGACGGCGTGATCGGTGCCGACGGTGTCGAGTCGGTGGTGGCACGGCATCTCAATGGCCCGCTACCCCGGCGCTACGCCGGCTACACGGCGTGGCGAGGCGTGGCCGACTGCCCGCTGGACCCGGAACTGTCGGGAGAGACGCTGGCCCCGGGCCGGGAGGTCGGACATGTGCCGCTCGGCGGTGACCACACATATTGGTTCGCCACCGAACAGGCGCCGCAGGCTCAGCGAGCCCCCGAGGGTGAGCTGTCCTATCTGCAACGGCAGTTCGGTTCGTGGGCCGCGCCGATTCCGGCGCTACTGGCCGCGACCGATCCCGATCAGGTGCTGCGCAACGATCTGTACGACCGGGCGCCTGCCCGGCACTGGGCGCGCGGGCCGGTGGTGATCGCCGGTGATGCCGCTCATCCGATGCGCCCGCACCTGGGCCAGGGTGGTTGTCAGGGGCTGGAGGACGCGGCGACGCTGGCCGCGCTTGCGGCACAGGGTTCTGACCTGGCGAGCGCTTTCTCCCGGTTCGAGACGCTGCGACGGAAACGGGTCAGCGGGATCGTCCGGGAGTCACGGTTCATCGGCCGGGCGGTGAACCTGCGTCCGCAGGCGCTGGGTGCGGCCGTGTTGCGCGCTACCGTGCTCGTCCCGGAATCGCTGTTGACCTGGCACCTCGGCTCGATCGCGGCGCGAAGCGCGTTCACGCCCGTGCGCTGAGCTCGGTTCGGCTCCCGTTCAGCGCGGTACTCCGAAGGCGCCCAGCGGGTCGAGGAACGTCGTGCAGATGCGACGCAGGTCGAAGATTCCCAGCACGGCCCCGGGGCGCACCGCCTGGCAGCCGGTGGGGGCGCTGGGTGCCGACCAACCGGCCGGCATTCCGGCCCGGGCGCCACACTTCGGCCAGGCCCCGATCCCCTGGGTCGCCAGCACGTTCTCGGCCACCCGGATCTGCTCTTCACGGGACGCCATGGCGGGTGAGCCGATACCGCCGTGGGCGGCCCAGGTGGTCGGCTTGAACTGCAGACCGCCGTAGTGCCCGTTGCCGGTATCCGTCGACCAGTTGCCTCCCGACTCACAGTCGGCGATCGCATCCCAGTTCACGGTGTCGGCCCCGGCGGTCGCCGTCGCGGCGAACAGCGGCGACAGCATGAGCCCGGCCGAAGCCGCAGCAAGCCAGATTGCCCTGGTCAACGCCTTTCGTATGGTCATCTCGCGGTCCTTCCCCGACCTTTGACACCAGGACCGCTGCAGATATCGATCACGATCGTGCATCTGTGCGGTCACCAATGTGTTCGTGTGAGCAACGTCACGCGTTACAGGCGGGGCTGAAGTTTTTTACCGATGTTTGTGAAAACTTCCGTGGTTGCGGGGGCTGAAGTAACCCGAGGGCCTGGAGATGAAAGGAAGCGGTGTCAGGTCATTGACCTGACACCGCTTCCTGACGCGTAGTCGTCGGCGTATCGCCGCCTGTACTAGCCGCGCTTGCCACACACCGGCCAGGCGCCGATGCCCTGGGTGCGCAGCACGTTCTCGGCCACGCGGATCTGTTCCGCGCGGGAGGCATGGTGCGGCGAGCCCGATCCACCGTTGGCCCGCCAGGTGCCCATGGTGAACTGCAGACCGCCGTAGTAGCCGTTACCGGTGTTGATCGCCCAGTTGCCACCGGACTCGCAGGCCGCGACGGCGTCCCAGTTCACGCTGTCCGCATTGGCGGTGCCGGCACCCAGTGCCACCGGAGCCACAGCCAGCGCTCCAGCGATGATGCCCAGCCCAAACGTCTTGCGGATGTTCTTCACTTCGTTCCTTTCGCCAAGCGCGCGCCAACAACACCCGCTCACGCGGGTGCGGCAGCCTGTATCCAGGCCGGAGGGGGTGGTTCGCGCCGTCTCGGTCAGGCGCAAAAGGGAGGGCCACAGTGCCCGGCCCGGGATCAGGCCCGGGCCCCCGCGTCGGGCGTCTTCGCCACCGCGGCCCCACTCACACGCAGGTTCTTGGTGTTGAAATTGTTTGCTCCGTATCGGAGTCGCTTTGGACCGTACAAAGGTCTCGGACGGAAGTCATCCCGATCTAGAAGCAATAGCGGAAAGATCACGGACAGATAACAAGACCCAAGACAGTCCATTTGCGCAGGTCAGCCGCCGATATCGGGCCGTTACCGTTTCGTGATCGGCGCAAACAAAAGGTGAGGCAGATCACCGAGTTTTTGTGAGGTGGCCCACTTGCTTTCCCCTCGGCAAACAAGGGCGTTCGCCGTCGGAAGCACGAAAGCGCAGGTAGATGCCATTGGGCGGTGTCAGATCGCCTCGTGGCGCTGTGAAATCTGTTCGCTACCGCGGGAACCGCTCCGGGCACCGACCATCCGTCTTGAACAAGTTGGGCCCCAACATATTTCGACCCGTCCGAGGTACGCTCGCCACCGTACGCCGCACCCAGTGTCGCGCCGGCGCCGATATACGGCGAACTCCTATGAGACTGCACCGCACGGCATTTCAGCCTTCGGTGCGATCCACCGATCCATTCTCGACTTACCACCCCGCAGATGCGCCAGCCGCGCCGCGAGGCAAACCCAACGGTCAGAGCCGGTAAGACACAAAATTAGACATGCTCAGCACCCCCGAACGTCAAACTCACGCCGCATTTCCCGTTAGCATATGATGCCGAAAGGCACTGAATGCCAGCGGGTTTCATCCACTACCGGCACACCGCGGCGACCGCCGCGTCCTGAATTGAACCCGGTTGCGCCGCTCCAAATATGGACGAATTATCTATCAACACGATGTGAACGATGAATTCGGCGCCGTTGCGCGCGTAATTCGCAATTTGCTGGACGGAACCACCCAATAGTCAGGTAGTCGGGAGATCACCCGTGGTGTTGACATTGGTCAACGCGCGCTGCGGCTCCATGACGATGCGTTGCGTGTCGACAGCCAGGGCCAGCGACCGCATGCTGCGGTGGCCATCGCGGACCAGCACGGCGATCTGCTCGGCGAGCGCGCTGCGATAGATCCCGGCCAGGTAATGATCCCGGCCGTCCCAGGGCAGCACGATGTCGGCCGGGATCTGTTCGGCCGACGACGCGAGGCGGTCGATCAGGTCCGACTGCAGGTACGGCATGTCCACCGCGCAGACGAACGCCCGGTCCAGGCCGGCCTTCGCCGCGGCACGCAGCCCACGACCTGTCGCGACCAGCGGCCCCACCCCACGCACCTCGTCGCGCAATACCTCGGCGGTCAGCTCGGGTAACGGCTGGCCCGGGGCAGCGATCACGAAGACCGGCGCACAACGCACGCTCACCGCGGCCACCACGCGTTCGACCATCGTCGAGCCGTCAAAAGGCAACGTCGCCTTGTCGCGCCCCATACGACGCGAAGCCCCGCCCGCCAGAACTACCGCGGCGAGCGGGGCTGTGCTCAGATCTTGTTGTTCGGTCTTCTCAGCGCAACTAGTCGACAGTCCAGGTGTCTTTGCCACGCAGCAAGGATTGCAGAGCCGCCGTGTCATGGGGCTTGGATTCGATCGCCGTGTTGACCTGCTGGCGCGCGGCGTCGTCGTAGGTCGGCTTGTTCACCTGGCGGAAGATACCCATGACCATGTGGTCGAGGTTCTGCTCGGACAGGCGCGACAGCGCGAACGCGTAGGCCGGATCGTCCATCTGCGCATCGTGCACCACGATGTCGGCGGCTGCGACGTCGGCGGTCTTGGCCACCTCGAGACCGAAACCGGACTTGACGACGCAGTATTCGCCGTCGGCGCCGAACGTGATGGGCTGGCCGTGGCTGACGTTGATCAGCCGCTCCTCGGCGCCTTCCTTGCGCAGGGCGTCGAACGAGCCGTCGTTGAAGATCGGGCAATCCTGCATGATCTCCACCAGCGCGGCACCGCGGTGCTCGGCCGCCCCGCGCAGCACCTCGGTCAGGCCCTTGCGGTCGGAGTCCAGCGCGCGGCCGACGAACGTGGCCTCGGCACCCAGCGCCAACGACACCGGGTTGAACGGGTAGTCCAACGAGCCCATCGGGGTGGACTTGGTGACCTTGCCGGTCTCGGAGGTCGGCGAGTACTGCCCCTTGGTCAGCCCGTAGATCCGGTTGTTGAACAGCAGGATGGTCAGGTTGACGTTGCGACGCAAGGCGTGGATCAGGTGGTTGCCACCGATCGACAGCGAGTCGCCGTCACCGGTGACGACCCACACCGAAAGGTCCGGGCGAGCCAGCGCCAGACCGGTGGCGATCGTCGGGGCACGCCCGTGGATCGAGTGGAAGCCGTAGGTCTCCAGGTAGTACGGGAACCGGCTGGAGCAGCCGATGCCGCTGATGAACGCGATGTTCTCGCGCTTGAGACCCAGCTCCGGCAGGAAATTACGGATGGTGTTGAGGATGACGTAGTCACCGCAACCGGGGCACCAGCGGACCTCCTGGTCACTGGTGAAGTCCTTACCCTTCTGCGGCTGGTCGGTCGTGGGGACCAGGGAGTTCTTGGTCAGAGCCTCTGTCAGCCCCAGGTCTGCGCCGATCAAGTCAGTCATGCGTTCGCTCCCACAGCATTCGACTCAGTAGGTTCCTCGATGGTGGCTGCTGCCAGCCGCGCGAACTTGGCCTTGTCCGCTTCCTTCTCACCGAGCGTGCCGTCCAGCGCCGCATCGATGATGCCCTCGACCTCGTCGGCGAGGAAGGCCATGCCCTCCACCTTGGTCACCGACTGCACGTCGACCAGGTACTTGCCGCGCAGCAGCAGCGCCAGCTGGCCGAGATTCATCTCCGGCACCACGACCTTCGGGTAGCGGCGCAGCACCTCCCCGAGGTTGGCCGGGAAGGGGTTGAGGTGGCGCAGATGGGCCTGAGCCACCTTGATGCCCTTGCGCCGGGCGCGCCGGCAAGCCTCGCCGATGGGTCCGTAGCTGCTGCCCCAGCCCAGCATGAGCAGTTCGGCGTCGCCCGTCGGGTCGTCGACCTCCAGGTCCGGCACGGCGATGCCGGCGACCTTTTCCTGGCGCAGCCGCACCATGAGGTCGTGGTTCTTGGGTTCGTAGGAGATGTTACCCGAGCCGTTGGCGGCCTCAAGACCACCGATCCGGTGCTCGAGCCCTGCGGTACCCGGCACTGCGAACTGGCGGGCCAGGGTCTCGGGGTCGCGAGCATACGGCGCGAACGGCTCACCGGTCTTGGCGAACTTGTGCTCGATCGGCGGGTAGCTGCTGATGTCCGGGATCTGCCACGGCTCCGAGCCGTTGGCGACCGCGCCGTCGGAAAGGATGATGACCGGGGTGTGGTAATCGACCGCGATGCGTGAGGCCTCCACCGCGATGTCGAAGCAATCAGACGGTGACCGCGGCGCCAGGACCGCCACCGGCGACTCGCCGTTGCGGCCGAACAACGCCTGCAACAGGTCGGCCTGCTCGGTCTTGGTGGGCAGACCCGTCGACGGCCCGCCACGCTGCACGTCGATGATGACCAGTGGCAGCTCGGTCATCACGGCCAAGCCGATCGCCTCGGACTTGAGCGAGACACCCGGACCGGACGTGCTCGTCACGCCCAACGCACCGCCGTAGGAGGCGCCGATGGCCGCGCCGATACCGGCGATCTCGTCCTCGGCCTGGAACGTCAGCACGTTGAAGTTCTTGTGCTTGGACAGTTCGTGGAGGATGTCCGAGGCCGGGGTGATGGGGTACGTGCCCAGGACGACCTGGATCTGGGCGAGGTGTCCGGCGGCCACGATCCCGTAGGCCAACGCGGTGTTGCCCGAGATCTGCCGGTACTCACCGGACTTCAGCTTGGCCGGTGACACCTCGTAGGTGGTCGCGAATGCCTCGGTGGTCTCGCCGTAATTCCAACCGGCCTTCAAGGCCAGGATGTTGGCCTCGGCCACATCGGGCTTGCGGGAGAACTTCTCCCGGATGAACGACTCACTGTGCTCGAGCTCGCGGCCGTACATCCACGACAGCAGACCGAGGGCGAACATGTTCTTGGCGCGCTGGCCGTCCTTCTTGGTGGCGCCGATCGCCTCGACGGCACCGAGCGTCAGCGTCGTCATCGCAACGGACTGCACCACGTAGTCCGACAACGTGTCATCCTCTAACGGATTGCTGTCGTATCCGACCTTGGCGAGGTTGCGTTTGGTGAACTCATCGGAGTTGGCGATGATCAGACCGCCGCGCGGCAGGTCCGAGACATTGGCCTTCAGCGCGGCCGGGTTCATCGCGACCAGCACGTCCGGGCGGTCACCGGCGGTGAGGATGTCGTAGTCGGCGATCTGGATCTGGAACGACGACACACCGGGCAACGTGCCCTGTGGCGCACGGATCTCAGCGGGGTAATTGGGCTGGGTCGCCAGGTCGTTGCCGAACAGTGCAGCTTCAGAAGTGAAGCGGTCACCGGTCAGCTGCATACCGTCGCCGGAGTCGCCGGCGAAGCGGATGACGACCTTCTCGAGCTTCTGCCGCGGCGCGGCGCCATTGCCGTTGCCGTTCTCACCCACGGCTACCGCCTTTCACACGTACTTTGACCACGTCTTCCCGGGCCGCTGTCGCGTGACGCGCCGCCGGATCGAACGTCCACCGAATTTTGATGTCACTACCAGTACCGATTATTGCACTCCTCTTAGGCTGCACTTCACCGCGGCGACCCCCGACACGCGGGGGGACCGCGGACGAAGATGCTGTTCGCGGGCGTGAACAAGCCCAGTTTGAGACAAAACTGTGGTTTTCGTCACGTTTAGGAGAATGTCATTCTCTAAGGAAAACACTACTCGCCGGTAGCTCTTGGCTAGCACCGGCAAGCAGAAACTTGACATGCGTCAAGTGTAGCCCGCGTCGTGCGCCTGCCGCCGGTCCGACGCTCTCTCGACGCGCGCCCGGTTGTCCAACTCACCGGCGACGACCCGGCTGGCGAACTCGGCGGCTTCCTGAGGCGCCGCCCCAACCGCCCGGCGCGCCACGTAACAGGTGGTGAACATGTCGCCGGCACCGGTGGTTTGGACGCCGAGCACCCGCCACGCTGCCGGAACTCGAATGACGCGCTCCCCCAGGTAGATGTCGCAGCCTTCGGAGCCATAGGTCACCAGGATCTCGGGCACCCCGAGCCGCTCGGCCGCCGCCGCATCGAACATTCCGCCGGCGACCGTGACCGCCTCGTCCTC
Organism: Mycobacterium sp. E802; assembly: GCF_001666875.1. Classification (NCBI taxonomy): domain Bacteria; kingdom Bacillati; phylum Actinomycetota; class Actinomycetes; order Mycobacteriales; family Mycobacteriaceae; genus Mycobacterium; species Mycobacterium sp. E802. The sequence continues at coordinate 145,946 of NZ_LZJD01000046.1, read as the reverse complement.
GGCCAGTTTCAGGATGTCGATGTGATCCAACAGGCCGCGCGGATACTCACGGTCTTCGACCAATGGACCCAGCCGAGCAGCGCGCACCAGCCCTTGTCCGTCGTAAGAGATGCGGTGATCGCGGGCTTTGAGAGCGGCCAGCGCAGCGTCGGGAAAATCGGTACGCAACAGCGGCGCGAGGTGAACCCAGGTGGTCTGCGGATCGGCCGCGGCGATGTCCTCGATGCTCCACACCGGGCCGATCGCCTCGACCGACAACCTCCGGTGGTCCGTGTCGTCATAGTCGAGCCGAAATGCACTCGTGGTGTCAGACCGCAAGATGCGCAGCGCGGACCCGAGCCGCGCCGGCAGCGGGGCGAACACATCGTGATCGCCGGCCATGGCGACGATCCGCCCCGGCACTCCGGCGGCCTGCAGGGCCAGTCCGGCGAACGAGGCGCAACCGCCCGGGCTGGGTGCCGCGCCGTCGATGACGTCGACGGCCAGATTGCCCAGCACGGTCACGCCGGGGGCGAACTCTGTTGGCATGGGTGAAGTGTGCCCCGCCGCCCGCCGAAACGTGGATCACAGCCCGAGAAGGGAATGTCTCGCGACGGATCGACATTCCAAATCACATAGGTAATCGATGTGATGGTGAGAGGTATTCCTCAATGCATACGGAAGCGCACACGAAAACGAGAACGAAACTGCTCCTCAGCACCGCCGGCGTGGCGGCTGCGACGGCCTTCACCGTCCTCGGCCTGCAGTCCACCGCCCCCGGTGACTCCTCCGGGCTCAGCGTGCCCGAGGCCCAAGCCACCATGCACTTCGGCCAGACCGTCACGCAGTCCGCACCGCCGTCCGAACCCGACACCCCCGCGGCCACGCCACCGGTCAAGGCCGAGCCCGCGCCCACGGCCGAGCCGGGCTGAGCGCGCCAGGGATTGTCGTGGGTCGGGTGTTGCGTGATGCTCACGCACGTCCGGTGGTTGCGACCCCGATCTCGCCCCACCAGTCATCGATACGTGCGCCGAGATCCATATCGGTGGCCACCTCGGCGAGAGCGGCCGCCACGATGGAAGCCGGGGAACGATCGAGCACCACGAGTCCGATCGCGGGCTGGGGGCCGTGCTGGACCATCGGCCGTACCAGGAAACCCGGTGGTACGCCCAACCGCGGCAGCCACGCCGTGGAGGCGATGGTCGCGCGCCGCGAATGGGTGAGGTGGGCGTAGAGCGCGTCGACCGAATCCGCCTCGACCACCGGCCGGTACTCAACCCCTTCGACGGCCATGTTGGCGTCGAGGATGCGCCGATTGCGCATCGTGGGGGTGAGCACGCAGAGCTCGAGTGCCGCGGCCTCCGACCAACTCACCTCGGACGCGGACAACAAGCGGTCCTCGGCGGGCGCGACCAGGACGTAGCGCTCCCGGTACAGCTCGACCGACCGCGTTCCCGGCGGAGCCTCGTCGTCCAGGTAGGTCAATCCCGCGTCGATCTCGAAATCCGCGAGCTTCCTTGCGATTTCGCGCGACGACAACGCCTCGATGCGTACCGAGGCCGCGGGGTTGCGCCGAAGAAACTCGGCGGTGAGGAACGGGCTGGCCGGCACCGCGGTCGGGATCGCACCGAGGCGCGCGGTGACGGTCAGCCGGCCGCGCATGCGTTCGAGGTCGGCGAGCATCTCATCACGCTCGGCGGTGATCCGCTGGGCCCAGGTCACCACCCGCCGGCCTTCCTCGGTGAACCCCTCGAACCGGTGGCCCCGCTGCACGATGACGATGCCCAGATCCCGCTCCAGCCGACGGATGGCGACCGAGAGGGTCGGCTGACTGACATGACATCGTGCGGCCGCTCGCGCGAAGTGCCGCTCGGCGGCGAGCGCCAACAGGTAGTCCAGATGTTGCAGCTGCACGTCACTCGCCATCGGTCCTCCGAATCGTCGGATCTTGATAGCTACCGTCTATCACTGCATGTGAAATGGCAATACTGCGGCGCCTCCGCGGCGCGTGGGCCGACTGGTCCAGGGGCTAGATTGGGAGCATGAGCAGCACCGAGGACGTCATCGCCGACTACGACGACCACGACGTCGTTACCTCCGGGGCCAAACAGGAAGCCGCCGGAGTGAAGGCCGTCATGGTGTCGATGCAGCGCACCGTCGAGCAGATGGGGCCGTTGCGAACGGCGGCCGCGCTCACCCGGCTCAACCAGCGTCACGGTTTCGACTGCCCTGGGTGCGCCTGGCCCGAGGAACACGGCGGGCGCAAGCTCGCCGAGTTCTGCGAGAACGGTGCCAAAGCGGTCGCCGAGGAAGCCACCAAACGCGTCGTCACCCCCGAGTTCTTCGCACGACACAGCGTCACCGAACTCGAAACGAAACCCGAATACTGGCTGTCCCAACAGGGTCGGCTCACCCATCCGATGGTGTTGACTCCCGGCCACGACCATTACCTGCCGATCTCGTGGGACAACGCCTACCGCTTGATCGCCGATCATCTCAACGCTCTGGACTCCCCCGACGAGGCCCTGTTCTACACCTCGGGGCGCACGAGCAACGAGGCCGCCTTCCTGTATCAGCTGATGGTCCGCAGCTTCGGCACCAACAACCTGCCGGACTGTTCGAACATGTGCCACGAATCCTCCGGCACCGCGCTCACCGAGTCGATCGGTATCGGGAAGGGCTCGGTGACTGTCGAGGACGTCACCGAGGCCGATCTGATCCTGATTGCCGGGCAGAATCCGGGCACCAACCATCCGCGCATGCTCTCGGTGCTGGAGAAGGCAAAAGCCAACGGCGCCAAGATCGTTGCGATCAACCCGCTGCCCGAGGCCGGGCTGATCCGGTTCAAGGATCCGCAGAAGGTGCACGGCGTCGTCGGGCACGGTGTGCCGATCGCCGACGAGTTCGTGCAGATCCGCATCGGCGGTGACATGGCCCTGTTCGCCGGGTTGGGCCGGCTGCTCCTGGAAGCCGAGGACCGAGCCCCCGGCACCGTCGTCGACCACGAGTTCATCGCCGCCCACTGCGCCGGATACGACGAGTACGCCGCCCAAACCCGTGCGGTGAACCTCGACACCGTGACCGAGGCCAGCGGGGTGGACCGGGCCCAGCTGCAGCGGGTCGCCGACCTGCTGGCCGGCTCCCAGCGCACCGTGCTGTGCTGGGCGATGGGCTTGACCCAGCAGCGCCACGCGGTGGCCACCATCGGGGAGGCCACGAATCTGCTGTTCCTGCGCGGCATGATCGGCAAGCCCGGTGCCGGGGTGTGTCCGGTGCGCGGCCATTCCAATGTCCAGGGCGACCGGACCATGGGTATCTGGGAGAAGATGCCCAACACATTCCTGGACGCGCTGGACACCCGGTTCGGCATCACCAGCCCGCGCAAGCACGGCTACGACACCGTCGACGCCATCCGCGCCATGCGCGACGGCCGGGCCGGCGTGTTCATCGGCATGGGCGGCAACTTCGTCTCGGCCACCCCCGACACCAAGGTCACCGAAGCCGCGTTGCGCAATTGCGCACTGACCGTTCAGGTTTCGACGAAACTCAACCGCAGCCACGTGGTGCACGGCCGGACCGCGCTGATCCTGCCCACCCTGGGCCGCACCGACAAGGACTTCCAGGCCGCCGGCAAGCAGCTGGTGTCGGTCGAGGATTCGATGTCCATGGTCCATCTGTCCCGGGGCAACCTGACCCCGCCCAGCGACCAGTTGCGTAGCGAGGTCGCGATCGTGTGCCAGCTGGCGCGCGCCGTGCTGGGGCCGGAGCACCCGGTGCCGTGGGAAGAGTTCACCGCCGACTATGACCGGGTCCGCGACGCGATCGCCGACGTGGTGCCAGGCTGCGAGAACTACAACGCCAGGGTGCGCCAACCCGACGGATTCCAGCTCCCCCACCCGCCGCGTGACTCACGCGAATTCCGCACCAGCACAGGCAAAGCCAACTTCGCGGTGAACCCGCTGGAGTGGGTACCGGTGCCCGAAGGGCGGCTGGTGCTGCAGACCATGCGCAGCCATGACCAGTACAACACCACCATCTACGGCCTCGACGACCGCTACCGCGGGGTCAAGGGCGGGCGCCGGGTGGTGTTCGTCAACCCCACCGACATCGAGCGGTTGGGGTTCAAGGCAGGCGACCGCGTCGATTTGATCTCGGAGTTCGACGGGCAGGAACGGCGCGCCGACGACTTCCTGCTGGTGCCGTACTCGACGCCGGCCGGCAACGCCGCGGCCTACTATCCGGAGACCAATCCCCTGGTGCCGCTGGACCACACCGCCGCGAAGTCCAACACCCCGGTGTCCAAGGCCGTCGTGATCCGGTTGCAGCGCCGCGAGACAGGCGCACCGTAGTGGGCCGGGTAACCGCGCGCCGCCGTGCGCACCATCTCACCGGTGCGCAGGCGGTCGCCCGCCCGGAAACCCTCGTGGTCGAGGAGCCGTTGGAGATCCGGGTCGACGGCACACCCATCACCGTCACGATGCGCACCCCAGGCGCCGACATCGAGTTGGCGCAGGGCTTTCTGTTGACCGAGGGGTTGATCAGTCAGCGCGAGGATCTGGTGTCGGTGCGCTACTGCCGGGGCGCCGACGAGGAGGGGGTGAACACGTACAACGTCCTCGACGCGACGCTGGCCGCCGGCGTGCCGAAGCCTGAGGTGGATGTGACCCGCAACTTCTACACCACCTCGTCGTGCGGGGTGTGCGGTAAAGCCTCCCTCGACGCGGTGCGCTTGAGCAGCAAGCACTGTCCTGGCGACGATCCGTCGACGGTCCCGGCCGACGTGCTCTCGGCGATGCCCGCGCAGCTGCGCGCCGCCCAGAAGGTTTTCGCCAGCACCGGCGGCCTGCACGCCGCAGCGCTGTTCACCACCGACGGCACCACGCTCGTCGTCCGCGAAGACATCGGCCGGCACAACGCCGTCGACAAGGTGATCGGCTGGGCACTGGAGCACAACCGGATTCCGTCAACGGGCACCGTGCTTCTGGTCAGTGGCCGCGCCTCGTTCGAGCTCACCCAGAAGGCGGTCATGGCGGGCATCCCGATCCTGGCCGCTGTCTCGGCACCGTCTTCGCTTGCGGTCGATCTGGCCAGCCAATCCGGACTGACCCTCGTGGCGTTCCTCCGGGGCGATTCGATGAACGTCTACACCCGCCCGGACCGCGTCATCACCTGAACCCGCCGAATGCAAAAAGCCCCGCCGTAGCGGGGCTTTTGCTTCTGCCTGTTATGCGCTCTTGTCGCGACGCTCGGAACGCGACGGCTTGCGCGGCACGATGGTCGGCAGCACGTTGTCCTGCACGGTCTCCTTGGTGACGACCACCTTGGCGACGTCGTCGCGGCTGGGGATGTCGTACATCACCGGCAGCAGGACCTCTTCCATGATGGCGCGCAGGCCGCGGGCACCGGTGCCGCGGTGGATGGCCTGATCGGCGATCGCCTCCAACGCCTCGTCGGTGAACTCCAACTCCACACCGTCCATCTCGAACAGCCGGACGTACTGCTTGACCAGAGCGTTCTTGGGCTCGGAGAGGATCTTGACCAGGGATTCCTTGTCCAGGTTGGTCACCGAGGCTACGACCGGCAGACGGCCGATGAACTCGGGGATCAGACCGAACTTGATCAGGTCTTCGGGCATCACCTCGGCGAAGTGGTCCTGGGTGTCGATCTCGGCCTTGGACCGCACCTCGGCACCGAAGCCCAGGCCGCGCTTGCCGACCCGGTCGGAGACGATCTTCTCCAGGCCCGCGAATGCGCCCGCCACGATGAACAGCACGTTGGTGGTGTCGATCTGGATGAACTCCTGGTGCGGATGCTTGCGACCGCCCTGCGGCGGAACCGAGGCCTGGGTGCCTTCCAGGATCTTCAGCAGCGCCTGCTGCACGCCCTCGCCGGAGACATCGCGGGTGATCGACGGGTTCTCGCTCTTGCGGGCGATCTTGTCGACCTCGTCGATGTAGATGATGCCGGTCTCGGCGCGCTTGACGTCGTAGTCGGCGGCCTGGATCAGCTTGAGCAGGATGTTCTCGACGTCCTCGCCCACATAGCCGGCCTCGGTCAGCGCCGTGGCATCGGCGATGGCGAACGGCACGTTGAGCATCTTGGCCAGCGTCTGGGCCAGGTAGGTCTTACCGCAGCCGGTGGGGCCGAGCATCAAGATGTTGGACTTGGTCAACTCGACCGGCTCGGAGCGCGAATCGCGGGACTTCTCCCCCGCCTGGATCCGCTTGTAGTGGTTGTAGACCGCAACGGCCAGCGTTCGCTTCGCGGTGTCCTGACCGATGACGTAACCCTCGAGGAACTCCCGGATCTCCGCGGGCTTGGGCAACTCGTCGAGCTTGACGTCGTCAGCGTCGGCGAGTTCCTCCTCGATGATCTCGTTGCACAGATCGATGCACTCGTCGCAGATGTACACGCCCGGGCCGGCAATGAGCTTCTTGACCTGCTTTTGACTCTTGCCGCAGAACGAGCACTTCAGCAGGTCACCGCCGTCTCCAATGCGCGCCATGTGGGGGGGTCCTACTTCCTGTTCGCAGTCGGTCGTAACGCCACTTGCTGGGTTACCTCGGGCGTAAACCCGACGCTACCCGTTCGTTCCGTCGCGGTGCGACCGATAGGGCCGAATCGCTCCGGTGGTATTTGTTCATGTGCAGGAGAACATATCTCTCCTGGAGGCTCGCCACCCGTCGGCACGCTGACTGTGACCATGGCGTGTCGTCGTGAGGCGAAGGCGAATAGCCGCGCAACGTGGTCCCTGCCTGGCATTTGCCATGGCCGACGATACCGTGCGTCGACGTTTGTGCAGGTCAGGACCATTTGCGGCTAGTTCTTCCATCCCTTTGACGACACACGCCCCGCACCGGGGAGGCCGGGCAGGGCGTGTGCCATCGAACTTGGGTTGTCGCTGGAAGGCGACGTCAGCTGTTCTGCGCGGACAGTTTCCGGTATTCCAGGACGGTGTCGATGATCCCGTAATCCTTGGCCTGCTCGGCGGTGAGGATTTTGTCGCGGTCAGTGTCCTTGCGGATGACCTCGGGGTCCTTACCGGTATGACGGGCCAGGGTGGTCTCCATCAGGGTGCGCATCCGCTCGATCTCGGCGGCCTGGATCTCCAGGTCGGAGAACTGGCCCTGGATCACGCCGCCCAGCGACGGCTGATGGATCAGGACCCGGGCGTTGGGCAGGGCCAGGCGCTTGCCGGGGGTTCCGGCAGCCAGCAGCACGGCTGCGGCCGATGCGGCCTGCCCCAGGCACACCGTCTGGATGTCGGCGCGCACGTACTGCATGGTGTCGTAGATCGCCATCAACGAGGTGAACGAGCCACCGGGCGAGTTGATGTACATCGTGATGTCGCGATCGGGATCCAACGACTCCAGCACCAGCAGCTGGGCCATGATGTCGTTGGCCGAGGCATCGTCCACCTGCACGCCGAGGAAGATGATGCGTTCCTCGAACAGCTTGTTGTACGGGTTGGATTCCTTGACACCGAAGCTGGAGTGCTCGATGAACGACGGAAGGATGTAGCGGGCCTGCGGCTGCACGCGGGCGTCCAATGCCGGATGAATGTTCTCGGTCATTTGTCTAGTCCTGCTCCCGGTCCGGCGCCGTTGATGTTGGCGCTGGTGATGATGTGGTCGACGAACCCGTACTCCAGTGCCTCCTGCGCGGTGAACCAGCGATCGCGGTCGGAGTCGGCCTCGATCTGCTCGATGGACTTGCCGGTGAACTCGGCGTTCAGCCGGAACATTTCCTTCTTGATGACATGGAACTGCTCGGCCTGGATGGCGATGTCCGCGGCGCTACCGGTGACACCGCCGAGCGGCTGGTGCATCAGAACCCGGGCGTGCGGCAAGGCGTGACGCTTGCCCTTGGTGCCCGCGGCGAGCAGGAACTCACCCATCGAGGCCGCCATGCCCATGGCGTAGGTGGCGACGTCGCACGGCGCCAACACCATCGTGTCGTAGATGGCCATCCCGGCACTGATCGACCCGCCGGGCGAGTTGATGTAGAGGTGGATGTCCTTGGTCGGATCCTCCGCCGAAAGCAGAAGAATCTGCGCGCAGAGCTTGTTCGCGATGTCGTCGTCGACCTGTGACCCCAGGAAGATGATGCGCTCGGCGAGCAAGCGCTCATAGACGGAGTCGACGAGGCTGAACCCGCTCCCGTTCGAACGCATGTCAGTCACGACTGGATACCTGCTTTCTTCCACGTCTTTGATAAACGCATTGGCACTGACGACACTAACGAAACTGGGGCGTCACGCACTCCCGTACGGGGGCGCGTTCGCTCACAGCGTCACTCGGCGGTGTCAGCGCCCTTCTCGGCGTCGGCGTCGGCGGACTCGTCAGCAGCCGCGTCGTCGCCCTCGGCCTGCTGTGTCTCGGCCGGACCGAAGAACTCCGTGGTGTCGACCACGGTGCCGTCGGTGTCGGTGACGGTGGCGGCGTGCACCACGGCGGCGATGGTCAGCCCGCGACGCACGTCGGCGAATATGGCCGGCAGCTGGTTGTTCTGCTGCAGGATCTGGATCAGCTGCTGCGGCTCGATGCCGTACTGACGCGACATCAGCACCAGGCGCTCGGTGAGGTCGTTCTGACCGACCTGGATGTCGAGCTTGTCGGCGACGGCATCCATCAGCAGCTGGGTCTTGACGGCCTTCTCGGCATTGCTGCGGGTGTCGGCGTCGAATTCCTCACGGCTGCTGCCCTGTTCGGCCAGCTGCTCGGCGAACTTGTCCTCGTCGTGATCGAGACCGTGGATCGCGTTGTGCAGCACATCGTCGACCTGAGCCTGAACGATGTTCTCCGGCAACGGAACCTCGGTCTGCTCCAGCAGTGCCTCGATCGCCTTGTCGCGGATCTGCTCGGCCTGCTGCACGCTCTTGACCCGCTTCACCTGCTCGACGAGGCTCTCCTTGAGCTCGTCGATGGTGTCGAATTCGCTTGCCAGCTGGGCGAAGTCGTCATCAGCCTCGGGAAGTTCGCGCTCCTTGACGGACTTCACGGTCACCGTCACCTCGGCGTCCTTGCCGGCATGCTCGCCGGCCGCCAGCTTGGTGGTGAAGACCTTGGACTCGCCGGCCTTCAGACCGGTGATGGCCTCGTCGAGGCCTTCGATCAGCTGACCGGAACCGACCTCGTGCGACAGACCCTCGGTGGCAGCCTCGGGCACCTCGGTGCCGTCGACGGTGGCCGACAGGTCGATCGAGACGAAGTCACCCTCCTGGGCACCGCGCTCGACCCCGGTCAGGGTGCCGAAGCGGGCCCGCAGCGACTGCAGCTCGGCGTCGACCTCCTCGTCCTTGACCTCGATCGGGTCGACCGTGATCTTCAGTGCTTCGAAGTCGGGCAGGGTGATCTCCGGGCGCACGTCCACTTCAGCGGTGAAGGCCAGCTCCTGACCGTCCTCCAGCTTGGTCACCTCGATCTCGGGCTGACCCAACGGCTTGACGTCCGAGGCGGTGACGGCCTCGCTGTAGCGGCTCGGAAGCGCGTCGTTGACGACCTGCTCCAGGACCGCGCCGCGGCCGATGCGGGCCTCCAGCAGCTTGCGCGGGGCCTTGCCGGGACGGAAGCCGGGCAGACGGACCTGCTGGGCCAGCGCCTTGAAGGCGCGATCGAAATCGGGCTCAAGCTCGGTGAAGGGCACCTCCACATTGATGCGCACCCGGGTGGGGCTCAACTGCTCGACCGTGCTCTTCACTCTTGTGCTCCTAGATATCTTTCTCTGGATGTCTTTGTCGTACCGGCGGTCGAGTCGGAGAGACACGATTGGTTCTCTCTAACGACGCCCGTAGTTCGCGACCAGGGTAGTTGACTCGGCGCGACCCCCCGTAATCGGCATCCTTCCTCGTTACCGTCGTCGCCGTCCACCGGTGGGACGGGTTTTCGCCTCCGCGCCGGAAGCCGCCGACGGCCAGGACCACCAGCGAAACCGCCAGCAGTGCGTAGACCACCACGTCGAGCCCCGTCAACCGCTCGCCGAGCAGCAGTGCCACGCCGAACAACAGCACCGGTTCGACGTAGGTCAGCAGTCCGAAGACCGGCATGCTCAGCAAGCTGGAGGCCGCGACGTAGGCGGCCATCGCCACCGCGCCGGCCAGGCCCACGACCAGCACGGCCGTGTAGCCGCTGAACGACGACGGGCCCTGGCACACGATGACGAACCACACCGACACCGGAACCGTGAGCGTCACCTCGACCGGGAAGGCGGCGGGGTTGTCCAAACCGTAGCGTCGACGGAGGGCGAAATACAGCGCGTAGCCGAGGCAGATGGTGAACGTGACCCACGAAATCGCTGCGGTGGCAACGATTTTCAGGGCCACCGCGGCCACTGCCAGTGCCGCTGCCGCCCACTGCAAACCCGTCACCGACTCCTTGAAGATGATGCGACCGACCAGCACCAGCACGATCGGGAGCAGTAGATAACCCAGCGACGCGTCGAGCGCGCGCCCGTGAACCGGAGCCCAGCTGAACAACCACATCTGGGCTGCGACAAGGAAACTCGTCGCGACGAACACGAGCGGCAACCACCACGCCCGGGTCAGCGTGCGCCACAGTTCGGCGAGTAAACGACGTCCGGCCCGGCTGGCCAGCGTCAGGCAATAGCACGCCGTCATGATGAGCATGCGCCAGCCGAACACCGCCTCGGGCGAGGCGTCGACAACACCCGAGAGGTAGAAGATCAATCCGAACAGACCGCTGGCCAGTACCGACAGGCCGACGCCGCGGGCGTGATGGGTCATGGCGGCCTTCGTCGAGGTGGTCGGGGTGACAGGATTTGAACCTGCGGCCTTCCGCTCCCAAAGCGGATGCGCTACCAAGCTGCGCTACACCCCGTGTGCTGATCGATCCGCAGACGGCGATGTGCGAAAGGACCACGCGAGATACTACGGCCTGACCGCCTGAAGGCTCCAATTGGATTTGACCGGGGACTCACCGGTACAGTGCTGGTGCTGCACTTGCGGGCGTAGCTCAATGGTAGAGCCCTAGTCTTCCAAACTAGCTACGCGGGTTCGATTCCCGTCGCCCGCTCCAAACAAGCAGGTCAGGGCCGTATCGACGTTTGCGAGCAAACTCGATGCGGCTCTTTTCCGTACTTTCCCCGTAAATTGGTTCAGCCAGCCTCATTGCTGGCCCATTTGTCCAGCACAGCGCGGGTATCCGGACCTGCAGTCACTCGCTGCACGTAGTGCCCCTCTGTCGTCGCGAGCTGCGCGTGTCCGAGCTGCTGCTGCGCCGCCTCGACGCCGAGCCCGTCCCTGACAACCGTTCCTGTGGTGCGCCGGAAGCTGTGCGGTGTGATCCATCGGAGATCCTCGTGCGGCGCAAGCGCCTCCCGCAGCGATGACCGGATATTCGACAGGCTCACCAGACCGCCGTCCCGGTTCTTCAGCACCGTGCCGTCAGGACCCGTCATTCCGTAGAGCTCTGTGAGCACCTGGACTCCGAACCGAGGCAGCGTGACCGTGTGCGCGGGCGCGCGCCCCTTGCGCTCATCCTGCCGATGCAGAGGCTTGCCGGTAATCCGACCGGAGTCCACAACGGTGCCGGTGACGGTCACGGTCGGCGGCTTGCCGAGCAGGTCGACGTCCGGCCATTGGATCGCGAGCACCTCACCCGGCCGCACGCCGGTAGCCGCCAAGAGTTCGACAAACGCGGGCAGCATCAGGCCCCGCCGCGGTCCCGGTCCCTTGCGGCTACAGAACGTCTCGACGGCCCGCCGTACCCGCTCGAACTCCATGGAGGTGAGTGCACGCGCAGCCTTGCGTTCGACCTTGGCTGTCTTGGTCTCCCGCATCGGGTTGTGCTTCACGACGTCGAACCGGGCCGCGAGGCTGTACATGCCTGTCAGGATGATGCGCATGTAGACGGCGGCCGACGGCGGCAGCGCCTTCAGATGGCCGTCTGCCCTGCTAGTCACAAGCTCTGTAATGCGCAGCGCGCCCAACTGTTGCTCTCCGTGCAGTCGCCAAGTGTCGCGGTACAGGGTCGCGGTCCGGTCCCCTATCCGATCCTCGGCGACTTTGGCCGGCAGCCACACCCCGAAAAGCTCCGCCAGCGTCGTCTTGGATGTGATCACGCCGGTCGGTTCCCCTGCATCCAACTCAGCCGTGATCCGCCGTTTCAACTCGCGCCGGGCATCCTCGGCCGACTTCCGCGACGACGCTTCACGCTCGCGCAGCTTGCCGCTGTGCAAGCGCACATACGTTGTGGCGTAGAAGAGTTCACCGCGTCGGGCATCCGTGATCTTCCCGTGCTCACCGGGCGCCAACCGCTGCCTAGGCATCGTCGTCCTTCTCAATCTGTTGACGCCGCGGATCGTCGTCGTCCAGCCGCCTGAGTTGCCCGTCCACCAGCTCGTAAAGGTCCGGCTCGCCCGTGTACGACTGGGTCCTGACCTGCTCCTGATAGACGGCTGCCAGGCGGTTGAGTTCCTCTATCAGCAGGTCGATCTGCCTCCGGTAATGATCGATCGTGTCGGTTCGATGCTTGCGCTTTGCAGCGGACAAGGATCCAGATGCTTCTTCGAGCTCCAGCGCCCTTTGGTTGCGTGCACGGTTATCGAGTTGTGTCCGTACCGATTTCAGAATCTCGACGATTTCGATCGCGATCACCATCGCGTCGTCACCCTCTCCGAACAATGCCCGAGAATCCGGGCTAGCCGAAATCCCGATGAACGCCGCCAATGCGTCCACGCCTGTCAGCTCGACATCAGGCAAAACCTCCACCAGCTCAAGGATATTCGGGAACAGTAGCCGCATCGGTGGAACGTTCAACGCCGCAGCGACAGCAACCAATTCACTGACAGTTATGTCCCGCTGCCCGTCCTCGATGTTGCGCAACGCAACCCGGTGAACGGGTACACCCAGGTCCCTGGTTTTCGTGTCGAGCCCAACCCACTTGAGGCCGGCGCTCTCTCTCGCTGCCTTGATCGCCACGCCTATTTGGCGGCTCCATGCTGTCGACATAGCGACATTTTCGCATGTCGTCCTGTTGCGTGCGCATCAGTACGTGTTAATGTCTCAGACGCGACAGGACGTACACCAAAAATGTCGCGTCCGAGACACAACAGGAGGGTTATGAACGTGAACGATTACAAGGCCACGGGCGGGAAGCTCGGTGGTGTCGGCCGGACGGTGGTGTTCCGGCTCTGGAAGACCGGTGAGCTGGGTTCGGTGAAGATCGGCGGTCGCCGGTTCAGCACCGATAGGCAGATCGAGGACTACATCAAGCGGCTTGAAGAAGAAAGTGCCGCCTAATGCGGTCTCTGCCGCAGGAACAGCACGCGGATCTGGGCATCGTGCCCGACCAGGACCGCACCGAGGACTTACGCAAATCGGCCCCCGAACCCCAGGTGCGCCAACACCTGGCGGGGACCGATCCGAACAACCCACTCATCACAAGACAGGAGTTCTAGAACGTGACTGTACCCATCAACACCCCCTCAGGGGTACCCCAGCTCTCGGACATCGCCTTGATGCTCGACACGTGCGTCAACATGGCCAGCCTGGCCCGCGGTGATCTCTCCCAGCTCATGCCTCAACTGCCCGATGCGACTTCACTGTGGGTGCACGTTGACCTGGTGCGTGCAATCGGCCACCTACGCAAGGCCGTGGCCCTGGTCGACAAGGTCACCGACCAGCTTGCGGTTGCGGATCTCAATCAGCTGTCACTGTCCATCGAGCTACCCGCCTGGGCCCAGAAAGTCGATTCCACCGTCTACCCGTGCTGCATGTCGATCGGTAGCCACGCACCGCACTGCCGCCTGACTGACGACACCCAGGCGGTGACCAAGTGAGCGAGAACAAGACGATCGACGGCGTCGAGTACGCGGTAGTCGACTCGACACCGGTCGAACTGGATCCACCCGACCCTGCCCTGGTCCGGTGGAGAGAACTCACCCATCGGTACCACGGGATCGATCACTTCGGCGACGTCGAGAAGGTGATCAAGCTTCCGCGACCGCCGTGGGCTCCCCCGAACAACGACTTCATCGGCACCAGCCCGGCGAATTCGTACTACAGATCCAACTGGGTGCACGTGGCATCGCGACGCTCGCGCGGCCGCGATCTCGACGGGGAGACTCTGGTCCCTGCCAGTGTCTGTGTCCGCACGAAAATCGACGGCGACGGCATACCGACGATCGGTGTTGCTACCCGCAAATACGCGGACAACGACCCGCTGCCCGACATCGCGGAAATCTCGCTATACCCCAGCGAGGCTGCCGATTTGATCAACGCCCTACGTGCCGCGGTCGACCTGATCGGCGGTGCGTAGTGGCCAAGCGGCGATTCAAGCCCTGCTCCCGGTGTGGGAGTCGGCTGCGCAGCGTCTCATCTGCACACGACTGGAACGTAATCCTCGAGTCCGGGCGCATCATCGGATTGATCTGCCCGGATTGCCAGACCGCCGAGGAGAACGCCGAAGCGGCCGTCAACGAGGCCACGCTCGACTACGGCGTGCGTGGCGGTCGCATCATCGGTCGACCGAAATCCGGCATATGACCGGTGATCGGAACGTGGAGGCCCGCCCCGACACCATCGGGGCGGGTTCTCCGCAGTCTCGCCAAGTTTCGTGGTTCGAGGTGTACCGCTTCGCTGAACGACTGGCCACCAGCCACGATGTCGGCCTCGACCATCTGCCCCTGCCCGGCACCCCGGCATGGTGCGGCATGGACGACGACGACGCCCGCAAGCTCCTCGCCCTGGTCCTCGGCGGAGTCCGCGAAGCACTCAATCACGATGCCGCGCAAGAACATCTTGCCGACGCCAGCAAGAAGATCGCTACCAGCGCCGACTGGTCCGCCCTCGCTCGCCGCATCGCCCAGGGCCGCGGCCGCGCCTACATCCCCCGGAGAGCATCTTGATCGACGAATCCGATTTCTGGTCAACCACCGACGAACTCGCCCAGATCCACCAGTGGGCCCGCGCCCGCTACGCCGCACCCTGGGCCGTGTTCTTCGCCGTCCTGCTCCGCGTGGCGGCCAGCACCGGCCCGCACGTGCAACTGCCTGGTGTGATCGGCGGCCGCGCATCACTGAACCTGCTGTGCGCGTTCGTCGCCCCATCCGGTGGCGGCAAAGGGATCAGCGAGAAGGTAGCCCGCCTGGCCTGGCCGGCCAGCATCAAGGAACTACCGATCGGATCCGGTGAGGGCATCGCCGAAACATTCACCATGCGCGGCAAGGAATCCGAAGACAACGAGCGGATCACCAACGCCATCTTCAACTGCCCCGAGATCGACATTCTGACCGGCCTCGAATCACGCCAAGGATCAACGATCCTGGGCACATTGAAGGCCTTCGCAATGGGCGAACAACTCGGCTCCACCAACGCGTCCAAGGCCAACTCCCGCAACGTGCCCGCCCACTCCTACCGCGGCTGCCTATCGGTGAGCGCCCAACCGGGCCACACCGGAGTCATCTTCAACGATGCGACCGGCGGCACGCCCCAACGGTTCCTGTGGGCGCTGACCATCGACCCAGACATGCCCGACAACCCCGTCGCTGACCCCGAACCGCTCAACCACGCACTGCCCGGTCTGCTGACCCGCCGCCACGACGACCCCGACATCATCACCGAGATCGTCTACGGACCCGACGAAATCCGGAAGGAAATCATTGCCGCGCACCTGGCCCGCCAACGCGGCGAAGGCAAGGCCCTCGACGGCCACTGGATGTTGACCCGGCTCAAGACTGCCGCGGCCATCGCGATCATGCATCACCGCACGGTCGTCTCCGACCTGGACTGGCAACTATCCGAGACCGTCATGGCAGTGTCCGATCGCACCCGGAACTGGCTGGTGCAGCAAGCCCAGCAAGCCGCTCGAGCGAAGATCAAGGAACGGGCTGCAGCCCGCGCCGCTGGCGAGGAGTTCTACGACTCCAGCCGACTTGAAACGGTGAAGCGCAGCATCATCAGGATGCTTGACCGCGATGGCGAGCAGCAGGGCAATGTGCTCCGGTCCCGACTTGGACGCAAGGAGAAGCGGGAGCTCTTCGAGCAAGCAATTGGTTTGCTGGAGGACGAAGGTTTGGTGTCGTCGGCGCCCGGTTCGCAGCGGGGTGTCCGGTATCGGCTGAGTGGTCAGGGTGACCACGATGGTCAGGGTATATATTCGCAGGTCAAAGACCCCGACCCGGTAGGTCACCCTGACCGCGTTCATATCGTCACAGACTCAGATACTCCCAGTTCGACCGAACCGAGGCAGTCATGTCCGGAATGGCTCGATCGGCACATCAATGAGCTACGCCAGGCCGGGAAACTCACCGCTGACTCGTTTGCTGTGTACACCGCCGCCGAAGCCGCGTGCTACACCAGAACCGCGATCGTCGCTGCCGCGTCACGACACCCAGACCTACGGATCGTCAGCCGCGGCCCGACCGGAGTCACCTGGTCCATCGACCCCAACCAGCAGGTCGAGTACCAACCTGCCAGCGCCTGGGTAGCGAACTACATCGACAGCCTGTCAGGCGACCGCGCCGACGTTGACAAGGCCGACTTCCGGGCCAGGGGTGAAGCCGCTGGCTACTCCTGGGACAACCTCCGGAAAGCGATCCGAGCTCATCCCCGCGTCGGTGTCCAACAGGGTGCGACCGGATCACTACGTGACGTCGTCTGGACCTTGAGACCGCTGCCGGAGGCGTCGTGAAAGGCCGCGCGATCTGGGACGCCTACGCCGACTGCGACATGTCCAAGCCATGCCCAGAATGCAAGGCTGCGCCGAACACGTGGTGCACCAATCCGATCACTGGCCGGGTCCGCCGAGTGCCATGTGTCCACCGGCCGACAGCAGCAGTCGCCCCAGTGATCCCACTGCGCACCGACTGCCCAGATCCGGTGGACTTCGCCGAGCCCCGCCGCCACACGGAAGATGAACCATGGTGAGCGCGCATCGGTGCGATCCGGATCTGTCGGACACAGGCGGTATCGGCCCGGTGACCGAGTCCCGCGTGCTGGCACTGGTGTTGGCGGGCCTGAAAGGCGACGGCGCGGCCGGCGCCGCGGTAATCGCTGAGATGGCGGGCTGCCAGCAGTGCCTTGCGACGACGCTGTGCGCGGTGGCCGGCGGGGCTGCGGACCTCTTCAAAACCCATGTGCCGGACGCGGTGATGGCGCTGGAACTGGAGCTCGCTGCCGCACGCGCCGCTGCGGAGAATCCGGATGGCGGTTGATCAGTGCGCTTGTCCGACGACGATATCGAGCACCTGCTGTTCGCAGTGAACGAGGCCCTTTCATTCCGACAACGCCACCACATGCCGATACTGCCGTGGATGATTCCACTCGCCAACAGATTCAACCTCACGTCTCTGACCAGCGGAATGTCCCCTACGGGACATGAATCTGACAGTGGTAGTTCAGCATTGGAGTCGTCCTTGATTGGCACCAACGAGGCGGCGGACCTGCTGGGCCTGTCGACCAGACAAGTTCGCCGCCTCACCGCCGACCTGGACGGCGAAAACATCAGTGGCCGAATCGTTTTCAAACGGTCCACCGTTACCGAATACGCACAGGAGCGACGACATGGCCGGTGAACTATCCGAAGCATTCGAGCAGCATCTGCGGAGTCTGAGCGATTCCGAATGGGAAGCACTCTCGTCGCGGGTGCGCACCAAAGCACCTCCGCCTGACACCTACGCCCAGCAGCAGAAGCGCGCAGACGAGATCGAAACCGGCAAGCGCCGGTTCAAGAACGCCGGCCAGGAAGAGGCATACCGCCGTGGCTTCATCGACCAGGACGGCCGACCGACGCATGGAGGCAACAACCGATGATGAACCCCCGCGCACTCACCGACGTCATGGACGCCGGTGGATACCTCGCTGACGCGCTGCGTGGCCTCGATGGTCTGACCCGGTGCATCGACGTCGCTGCCCAGGCCAAGGCACTGCTCAAGGATCTGACCGCCTCAACGAAACCCGTTGATTCACCGCTGGCTACCGGCCGGGTGACGATGGAATGGCTCGACGCTGCGGTCGAACAAGAGCTGGCCGTTGGTGAGCTGCGACGGCGCCAACGGATCCTGGAAACCCTGATCGAACAGGCGCAATCGGAAGCCGTCGATGTTGTCGAGCTCAACGGCGATGTGCTTCTCCGCACGTTCGCGGTAGACCTTGCCGGATTGCTCGAGGAGGTTCGTGCCACGGCTGCCGATCTGAAGGGGGCTCGCAGTGCGGGGGAGGCGATCGCCAACGGCACCACAGCCGCGTGGGCGGACCTTCAGAGCCTCAACGAGCGCCACAAAGTGATCAGGTCAGCTCAGAAAAAAGTCATGGCCAACTCGTATCAGGATCTTCTGGCCGCACACAGTTCGGCGTGGTCGATCGAGGCCCCGGCCAGCGACTGCTACCTGTCCAACCTGGATCAGGTGTGGCCCGGCTGCACGAACAGGAACGCAGCTCGGCCGGATCCCGGTGCGGGCCGCGCCGAGCCATGGCCGGCCGACGAGGTGGAGCAACTGATCTGGGCGGCAACGAGCGGCGCCCGGCCGTGGATTCCCACTCCGGACCAACTGAACACACTGACGCAGGCGCGCATCGAGGAGCGGCGCAAGCAGGCCAGCGTGCGCGGCAACCGAGTGAGCTAACCCGGCCCAGGCGGGGTGGTAGCAGGAAGGGACTGTCATGGCGACGTACGACGCTGGTGATGCCTCGATCAACATTCGGCCGAGCCTGAAGGGGTTCGTCGCCGAGCTGGAAGCTGATCTGAAGAAGATCGATGCCCAGCTCGGTGTCGCGGTCCATCCGAATCTCGCTCAGGCGCAAGCCGATCTGGCCCGATGGCGGGCGCAGGAAGAGCGCAATTCGATCGACATCCCGGTCAACGTCGACACCAACTCTGTCTCCCGGGCCACGCGCGAACTCAACTCGTTGGCCGGCGCCGGTGGCAAGGCACTCTCTGCGCTGAAGTGGAACGCCGGGGCACTCGGTATCGGCAGCCTCCCGGCGATGGGCACGGCGCTGGCCGCTGTCGCGGGATCGCTGCAGCAGGTCAGTCAGGCCGGGCTGGTGATGCCCGGGGTGTTCGCCGGGGTCCTCTCGTCAGCGGGTACCGCCAAGCTCGCAGTGTCCGGGGTGTCGGATGCGTTCAAGGCCGTCGTGGAGTCGTCGGACGGTTCGGCGGCCAGCATCGAGAAGGCCAACGCCGCCATGGCGCAGTTGGCGCCCAATGCCCGCGCGTTCGTCACCGCCCTGGCCGGGCTCAAGCCCGAGTTCGACGATCTCCAGGGCACGGTGCAGAACAACTTCTTCGCCGGCCTTGACGACAGCATCAAGGATCTGACCGGCAAGCAACTCCCCACGCTGAAGGCCGGGCTCGGTGGCATCTCCACGGCGCTGAATCAGAACCTGCGGCAACTGGCGGCGTCGGCCGGGTCGGAGTCGTCGCAAGGCTTGCTCGGCCGGATCTTGGGCAACACCGGTGACGCACAATCCCGGTTGACCAAGGCCATCGACCCGCTGGTGCACGCGCTGGGTACGCTCACCGCGGCCGGCTCCGACACCCTGCCCACGATGGCCGATGGCGTCGGCGCCCTGGCCGACCGGTTCAACCAGTTCATCACCACCGCCGACGCTGACGGTCGACTCGATAAGTGGATCGACGACGGCATCAAGGGTGTCGAACACCTCGGCTCGATCGTGCTCGACCTCGGCAAGACATTCGCCGGCATCACGAAGGCAGCCGGCGGCGGCGAAGGCTTGCTGGCGATGCTCGATCAGGGCGCCGCGAAGCTGTCGGCATTCGTGAATTCCGCTGGGGGACAGGAGAAACTGACCCGGTTCTTCAACGAGGGCAAGCAACAGCTCAGCCAGTGGCTGCCGATCCTGCAGAACCTCGTGCCGATCTTCGGCAGCATCTACGAAGCATCCAAACAGTGGACCGACGCCCTGCTACCCCCACTGCAGGCCATCACTGGTGTGCTCGCTGATCACCCACACCTGATCCAGGCCGTCGCTGAGATGTTCCTCGCGTGGAAGACGATCGACGGCATCACGAGCCTGCTGGGGTCGCTGGGCACTGTGAAGACCATGCTCGGCGTCGATCTGCCGGGCGCCGCCAATACCGGTGCGTCCGGTATTAGCGCCGCGCTGGCCCGCGTCGCTGTCCCGGCATGGCTGACCTGGTTGATGTACAAGACCGACGATTCCATCAACCAGGAGCTGGAGAAACGGGGCCTGCCAGTAGCTCCCACCGACCGGAGTCGTTCGGGCAACGCCGCTCTCCCCGTCCTCCCGGGCGACCCGCTGGGCATCAACGAGAAACCGCCGGCCATTCCCAAGGGCGGACCGTTCGGCACCGGCAACGGGCCGCATGGTCGCGGGCCGGTCAAGGATCCCACCGGCGGCGCGCTGCCCACCGACGCTGGCCCACAGCAGCCGGCCGCGCCACCCCAGGACCCGTACACGCTGATCCCCGGATACCAAGGCCCCAAGCGTGCCGGAGGTCCGACACCGGCCGGCCGCGGCCCCGGCCCCACGGGCGGCTGGCTGGCCGAGGTCCACGGCGACGAATGGGTTCTACCCGCGCACGCGCGCGCCGCCGTCGGCGACCAGGCACTGTGGGCACTCACCAAGGGCCGCAAGTTCGATCAGGGCGGCTACATCGACCCGTACGGCAACCCGGTGACCCCCGGCGCCGCGCCCGGCCCGGGCGCCGCGGCGCCATCGATCGCACCCAACCCGTACCAAGGCGGCGGCATAGCGGGGATCTTCGGTCCACTGGTGTCTGGCCTGCAGGGTCCGATCGCACTGGGCGCCAGTCTGGCGAACCTGGGTAGCCAGGCCGGCGCGGAAGGCGCGATTCCCGGTCTGCAGACGCAGCACGGTGCTGGCACGATCCTGCCCGGCGGCGCCGCGCCGCTGTCGCTGGCGGACCGTGCCGCGGGGATCCCCGGCCTGTGGGGTCTGGTCGGCTCGATGGCCAGTTCCGATCCCGGCAAGAACCTGATGGCGTGGGGTGAGCAGACCGGGCAGTGGCTGGGCAACTTCACCGCCCGCACCGTCGGCAGCTTCGCGACGTCGCTGTGGAAGGGCGCTCTGGGGATCTTCGGTCTGGAGAACTCGATTCTGTCGCCGGACAACCCGTGGAACCTGGCTGGCCAGTCCGTCGGTCAGTTCGCGTTCGGAAGCGATGGCCCGCTCGGCAAGCTGCTCGGCGCCAACCCAGGTGCTGGCGCGGCAGATTCAGACAGCCGGAAGACCATGGACCCGAAGAAGATTCGGGAGGCGCAGGACAAGGTCAGCGACAAGGACGCGGCGGTCGCCGAGCAGAAGCAACGCCTGGCCGAACTGCCCGCCAACGCCAGCGAATCCACCCGCACCACCCGACAGAACGCACTGGCCAAGGCCGAACGCGAAGCCGCACAGGCCCGTTCCGACCTCACCACCCTGTTCAGTGGCGCCACCCAATCCGCGGGCGCCTATCAGACCGGGATGTCCGCCCCCGCGGGCACCGGTGTGGAGCGGTGGCGGCCGGCCGTGCGGCAGGCCCTGGCCACCTACGGGCCACAGTTCGGCATCACCAACGTCTCCGCGTGGGAAGACGCCATGGTCCGCCAACTGGCCACCGAGAGCGGCGGCGACCCGGGCGCCTACAACGGCAACGACAGCAACGGCCGCGGCGGCCGCCAGGTCGTGCAAGGCATCGGGCAATTCCTGCGCTCGACGTTCGACGCCAACAACATCACCGGCGGCGACTACCTCGACCCCTACGCGCAGATCGCCGCGATGATCCCCTACGTCGCAAAGAAATACGGCACCGACTCCTCTGGGGCACCGCTGCAGATCGGCCGCGGTGTGGGCTACTACGCCGGTGGGCCCACCCCACCCGGCCGCTCGACCGCCTACCCGGCCATCCTGCACGGCGATGAGTTCGTCATCTCCGCGCGCGGCCGCGCCACCGTGCCAGATTCGTTCCTGCACGCCCTGAATCAGGGGGCGGTCGACCCGGGCTCGTTGCCGCAGTTCCTCAACGGCGGCGACCCGGCCATGGCGCTGCTGCGCAACCCCACACCGCCGCGGCCGCAGATCCCCGACATCAAGCCGATGACCCCCCGCCCTGCCGCGGGCGCCGCACCAGCACAGCTTGCACCCCGGCCGGCACCCGTGGCGCAAGGGCCTGCGCCAGCCGCACCCCCCGCACCGCAACCCGGCGAACCGGCACAGCAGCAAGGCGCGCCGCTCCAGTCGCGGATCGGCGGACCTGGACCCGGTTCGGCGCCGTCACAGCTCAACCACAACCTGCCCTGGATTGACACCGCGATCGACTCCACTGCATCCACTCTCGGCAACATCGCGGCCACCGCGATGTCGATGGGCGCGGCCGGGGGAACTGCCGGGATGGGTGGCGGCGCTGGCGGTGCGCTCGCCTCGTCGATGGTGGCTGGCCTGTTCCAGCAAGTCGGGAAGATCGGCAAGAACGTCGTCAACGTCTTCTCCTCGGCGCTAGTCGGCAACCTCGGCGACAACACCACATCCGGCGCATACGGCGCCCCGCTGCTATCCGCACCGCCGCAGCCCGCCCGCTCGATCGACGCCCGCACCATGTTCGGTGACGTGTCAGCCAACGACCCGCGCGACTTCGTCGAAAAGCAACGCCTCTACGAGCAGCAACGCTCCCAAACGATGGTGGACTACGTCTAAACCATCACCGCCAGAAAGGAACTGAACATGGCCAACACCTACCAGCAGGACCCCGCAACACTGCCACCACTCACCAGGGCCATCGTGGAAACCTACGGCCCATCCGCCAGCCGGTACGGCCACCAGCCATCCATCAGCCCCCGAGAAGCCGCGCTGCTCGACGCCATCCACGCACTCGAAACCAGAGTCATCGCACTCGAAACCCCCTGATCCATGCCCAGAGCGCCACGCCAATGCCCAGCAGCCGACTGCGACAACCTCATCCGCGGCGCCCAACGCTACTGCGAAGACCACACACCGAGCTGGTCCGGACCCCGCACAGCCAGCTCAGGTGTGGTCAACACCTCACAGTGGCGGAAGCTGCGACTCGAGGTGCTCGACCGCGACGGCCACCAATGCCAGATCCAATACCCAGGCCGCTGCACCGGCCGCGCCACCACAGTCGACAAGATCCAACCCGCAGCCCGACGACCAGACCTCGCACTCGACCCCGACAACCTCCGCGCAGCCTGCCGCCCCTGCAACGAACACAAAGGCCGCACCGAAGACCGACAACCAGCACGACGTCGATGACCCCAGGCCGTCCACCCTCCCCCCGGGCCCTCAGCCAACACACGCAACGCACTGCAAATTCCCATCTGTGCACGCATAAACGCACAGTTTCGACCCGATCTGATAGGAGGCCCAGACGTGGCGCGTTCGGCTGAAGCGCGAAAGTTGTTGGCCCGCTATGACGAATACCTCGCGGCGGCGTCTCGCCGTCATGGCCGGAAGGTCGATTTCACCCCTGCAGAAGCGCAGCTTTTGGGGCAAATTCTGGATCAAATCGACGAGAAAGCACGCCTAAAACGCATCCTCGCCAAGCCCGATGAGCTGACGTTGCGTGAGCAGTTGAGCCTGTCGGCTGAGATCCGGCTCCTGGCCGCGTCCATCGATCGGATGCTGCGACACATCAAGGTGGACATGCCTGTGGAGCCGAGCACCCGGAGCAAGAAAGCTGCGAAGGCCGCCAACACTCGTTGGGGGATGAGTTCGTAGATGCCGTGGTTCAGTGACGACGAACGCGACCCTGTCAGCAGCACGGCGGGCCTGTACGCGGCCATATTTGAGCGTGAGCGGGCCTACTGCTCAAGGATTGATCCGCGGACGATGGAGCGGTTCAACAAGGCCACCACCGGTGAGCTGACCGTGGTGCAGACCGGGGCTCGGTCCGGGAAGCTGCTCGAAGCGTTGGAGGCTGGCGAGCCGGTGCGGCTGGAGGGCCGGCGGTTGCGGCCGTGGTTGGAGTTGCGCCGAGACCAGGCGTTCGAGTGGTTCGAGATCCGACCGGATGACACCGTGCGGCCGTGCGAACCACCCGACTGAGTTTTCAGGGTCAACAGTCAAAAAGTCAGGTCAGCCAGCTTGTCGGCGCCGACAACGTGGCTGGTCAAGGTCGGGCGGGTAATTGCCCGCCCGAGAGTAGTCTTCGAGTGGAGCAGGGCGCTCCCGCCTCATCCTTGAAATAACAGGACGTCTGAACGGGCGGGGTCAACGCCCTGCTCGTCTGCGTGGTGCGACACTGGAAGAGACCTTGACACGTCGTCTTCCAGAGGGGGAACCCCCGACTGATTGGGGATGTGATGCGGTACTTCACCGATGGCGCCGGCCACTATGCCCGGGTGCACACCGACGCCCCGTTCGGACCGGCATTCTCGAGCGCCCAGGTCCAGACGTACAACGCCAAGCGTGACCGCTGGGTCGACGCCCCCGGGCTGACCACCGAGCTGCGATTCAGCGGCAACTGGGACCCGTGCGAGCCTGTCTCAGCTGAGTAGATGCCCCAACCCGGAGTCACGGAGCGAGTAGGTCATCATCGGCCCGGGTGGGTGCGTGGCCAGCCAGTCGCGGATCCCGGCCTCCTGGTCGGCAGCGGCGGCCGTGTCGAGGTGCAGGTGCCGTAGCAGGGCCTGCACCGTCGCCGGGACGTACTGGTCGACCGGCACCAGATGAAGGTCACCCCAGAAACGGCTATCGCTCACGTGCTCACTTTGGCATGCCGAAGCGGTTGCGGCTACTCCGTATTTTCCCCGCAAAAACCTCTCCAAATCGTTGTGAACTTATCTGTATCAACCCGTATCGGGTAACCGCGAGACCTGTTGCTGCACAACACTTTTATGAACGACTTTGAACGTCCATAACCCCAGAGTGGCCAAACTAGCTACGCGGGTTCGATTCCCGTCGCCCGCTCCACGAGAACCGCCCTGATGGGCGGTTCTTTTGTTTTCCCAGCGGCTATGGAGAGCCGCCTGGTGGCGGCTCGACGGGCGCCAGCACTCGATCGGCATGAGCGGCCGGCGCCGCGCCCCACAGAGCGCCTGCCGCCAGAATCCCGACGAGCATGGATTTCATGGCGTCAGCCGTCTTTGTCGTCATCGCGATGTGCCGCCTCGATCACTTCGGGCGGCACCGGCTTGGCCAGCCAGGCACGAATCCGTAACAACCCGCCGGCGATGACCCCGACGGCGAACACGCCGACAAGCACCCAGAGGACGGCGGACATGATGCCGATTATCCCGCGGTCGCCGCTTTCCACATCCGTTTCGAGCCGGCTCACGAGTAGGCCACTGCTGTGCATCGCCTACATCTCGCCACTGGGCGAAAGTGCAGATTTGGAGGAAAGTGGGGTACATCACACCGATGACAAGCAAATCGGTCTGAAGGAAAGGCAACGAGATGATCGGTGCAATTATCAGCGCAATCGTCGTCGGAGCGATTATCGGCATCGTTGCGCGGCTCATCATGCCCGGTAGACAGAACGTGAGCGCAATCATGACGGTGCTGCTCGGCATCGCCGGAGCGTTGCTCGGTTCCTGGCTCACTTCTGCCTTCGGGTACAGCAACTCCAACGGCGGGTTCCAGATCATCCCGTTCGTGGTCGGCGTTGTGGTGGCGATCGTGTTGATCGCGGTCTACACCGGCCTCACGGGGCGACGCGGCACTCCCGTCGGTCACTGAGTAGGAGATACAGGCTCCGCCGATCCACCCCTCGATCGGCGGAGCTGTCTTCTGCCTTTTCCCCGCGGCGACTGCCGGGCGTGCTCTCCTTGCCTGCTTAGATCGTGTGATCGGGTCAGGTTTTCAGCGACGGGGGGCGCGCATGAACTATCCGCAGGGCGGTCAGGGCTGGGGATGAGGCTCAACGTCCGCGCACTCGCCCTCCGAGAACGCCTGCAGTTCGCCGACCTGCTCGACGGCCTGACTCCCCAACAATGGCAGGCACCGACATTGTGCGCGGGCTGGACCGTCCGCGACGTCGTCGCCCACACCGTCGCCTACCTCGGGCAGAGCCGGCTGAGCCTGACTGCCGCGATGCTGGCCGCTCGCGGGCGGGTCGACCGACTCAACGACCGTGCGCTGCTGGCCGCCGCATCCGGGCCCGACGAACTGCGCGCGCGCATGAGATCGGGTGCCGAGCCGTCGGGCGCGGGCGCGCTATACGGCTGCCGGGTCGCGCTCATCGAATGCCTGATTCATCAACAGGACATCCGGCATCCGCTTGGGTTGCCTCGCGTGCTTTCCACAGAAGCGCTGTTCGCATCACTGACCTACGCGCGGGTCAGCCCGGTGATCGGCGGTGCCTGGCGCACCAGAGGTGTGCGGCTGATCGCGACCGACCTCGACTGGTCAGCCGGCCGCGGGCCTGAGGTCCACGGTCCGGGAGAGGCGTTGCTCCTGGCGATGACCGGCCGCGCCCAGGCTGTTGCCGCCGAGCTGTCCGGGCCGGGTCTGGCCGACCTCTGTCGGCGATGACCACGCCGATTTCCACCTGAGGGTCGTGGTCCGACGAGATCGACGACCCTGGCGTAGAAGTCGGCGTAAAGGTACGCAACCGCTGCACGTCGCCGCGCCGATTTCCACCTCAGGGTCGTGGTTCGACAAGATCAACAACCCTGGCGTCGAAATCGGCGTAAAGGTACGCAACCACCGCACATCGCCACGCCGATTTCTACCTGAGGGCCGTGGTCCGACGAGATCGACGACCCTGGCGTAGAAGTCGGCGCGGCAAACGGCGCCGATAACGGCAAACACAAACGGCAACCATCACGGCCCCATCTCGAATGGCTTGCGATCCATGCCGTGGGGGATGCTCATTGGTTGCGGTCGGCCTACCGTGAGTAACGGGTGGGGTCCACCAGCCGATCTTGAACATGAGGCGCGTCGAGTTTCGCGCATCGCCGCCGTAATGCCGCACCTGTGCAGGAGCCGTATGCCCGTAATGAGCCGCATCGCCGGCACGTGCGCACCGGAGTTCGACGGCGTCCGGCAGGCCTTCGAATCGAACTTCGTCGAGCGCAGTGAGGTCGGTGCCGCGGTCGCGGTCTTCGTCGAGGGCGATCTGGTGGTCAACCTGTGGGGCGGATCGGCCGACGCCGCCGGCACCCGGCCCTGGCAGCACGACACCTTGGCCAGCGTGTATTCCGGATCGAAGGGCCTGGCGAGCACCTGCATCCACCTGCTGGCCGACCGCGGTGAGATCGACCTGAACGCCCCGGTGGCCCGGTACTGGCCCGAGTTCGGCCAAGCCGGAAAGCAGACCATCACGATTGCGATGGTGCTGGGCCACCGTTCGGGTGTGATCGGCCCGCGCGAACCGATGGACTGGCAGCAGGTGACCGACTGGGACGCGGTCTGCACGCGGATCGCGGCCGCGACGCCCTGGTGGCCACCGGGCAGCGCACAGGGCTACCAGGTGGTGACGTTCGGGTTCATCCTCGGCGAGGTGGTGCGTCGCGTCACCGGCCGCACGATGGGCCAGTACCTACGCACCGAGATCGCCGAGCCGCTGGGCGCCGACATCCACATCGGGCTACCGGCGGCCGAACATCATCGGTGCGCGGAGATGGTGAACAAACCGTCGGTGCGCAGCCTGCTGGCCGACAACGGGGTCAACGAACCGCCGGGCTCGCTCGGTGACCATCCGATGGCCGGCTGGGCGGTGTCGATGGACTTCGTGCCCGACGATGAGTTGGGTGTGCACGCCATTGATGCCTGGCGCGCAGCGGAGTTCCCGAGCACCAACGCACATGTGTCCGCGCTCGGCATGGCGACGTTCTACAACGCTCTGGCTCAAGAGAAACTGCTCAGCCGCGAGCACATGGAACGGTGCCGGGTCTCTCAGGGCGGCTACGACGCCGACGTGGTCCTCGGCCCACGAGTGGCCGATCACGGTTGGGGCCTGGGCTACATGCTCAATCAGCGAGGCGTGGCCGGACCCAACACCGGCACGTTCGGGCACGGCGGTTCGGGTGGTTCGTTCGCGTTCGTCGACCTGGAGCACCGGATCGGCTACGCGTACGTGATGAACTATTTCGACGCCACCAAGTGCAACGCCGACCCGCGGACCGTCGCGTTGTCCAATGAGGTTTACTCCGCTCTCGGCGTAATTTGAGTTCGCTCTTCAGACCGGGTTTCGGCATTTCCCGTCGGTACGCTGGGTCCCATGAACGGCGTCTTGCTGGTCCTCATCGTCCTCGTCATCGCCGCGATCGCGTTCGCTGTCTACAGCTCGTCGCAGGCGAACAGCCGCCGTTCCGCGGAGTCACTGGCCGACGCCAAAGCTGATGCCCGCCGGCTGATCGAGCGTCTCGGCGGGCAGGTGCTCAACCTCACCGGCTCCGACGATGCGTCCAAGCAGGCCATGGCCGATGCCTCCGAGCGCTACACCGCAGCGTCGTCGCAGATCGATCAGGCCACCACGGTCAAGCAGGCTGCGCTGGCCAAGGAGAGCGCCATCGAGGGGCTGTACTACGTGCGCGCGGCCCGCACCGCGATGGGCATGGATCCGGGTCCGGAGCTGGAGTCGTTGAGCGGGCAGCGCTCGGCCGGCGCCGTCACCGAGGACCGGCGGATCAACTTCGAGGGCCGCGAGATCGAGGCCTCCCCCACGCCCTCGCAACGCACGCCGAACTACTACCCCGGCGGCCGGGTGGCCGGACGGCCGGTGCCCGCCGGCTGGTATTCCGAACCATGGTGGAAGCCGGCTCTGGTGGCCGGCGCGTGGGGCCTGGGTTCAGTGCTGCTGTTCGACGCGTTGTTCTCGGGCATGCACGGAGTCGACTACGGCGCCCAGGGCTTCGAAAGTGGTTACGGTGACGGCTATTCCGACGGTTTCGCCGCGGGCCAGGACGGCGGTGACGCCGGCGGCGACTGGGGTGGTACCGACGCCGGCGGCTGGGACGGCGGCGGGTTCGACGACGGTGGTTTCGGCGATTTCGGTGGAGATTTCGGCGGCTTCTGACCCCTGCCGAGCAGACGCAAACCCTGACATTTTCATGCGAACAGGTACCGGTTTGCGTCTGTTCGCGTGAGGGCTAGAGGCGGCTCTCCAGTCGCGCCGACACGCCGGCCTCCTGCAGATCGAGACGCTCCAACATGGCCCGCACCGCCTCATCCTCGATCCGGCCCTCGTCACGCTCGGCGATCAACGCGCCCCGTTGGGCCGCGAGTACATCGCGATAGAGACCCGAGAACACCGCGGCCCGTTTGGTCAGTGCTTCAGGATCGGGCATCTCGTCGGCGTCCTGGGAATGCCGTGCGATCACCGCGCGAATCTCGGTCACCACACCGGGATCCAGGCCTTCGGGAGGGTCGGCCTCGAACGCGTCGAGCACCTCGTCGGCCGCGTCATGTACCACTTGCTCGGCCTTGATCTCCTCTGCCCGGTCCGCGGCGTGGTCGTCACAGAACCGCGACAGGTTGAGCTGACGGATCAGCAACGGCAGTGTCCAGCCCTGGATCAACAGGGTGCCCACGCTCACCGCGAAGGCGATGGCCTGGATCGTGGCGCGTTCGGGAAACGGTTCGCCTGAGGCGGTGGTGACCGGGATCGCGGCAGCCGCGGCCAGGGTCACCACGCCGCGCATCCCGGTCCAGGACACCACGACGTTCTCCCGCCAGCTGAGCGAGCGGCGGTCGATCATTCTGCGCCAGCGCGCCTTGGGTTTTCGCGTACGCGTACCGGGGGTGGAGAACTTGCTCTCCACGTGGCTGGACAGCTTGTTGCGTCCGAACATCAGGAACACCGACAGCGGGCGGATCACCAACACGATCAGCAGGACGATGATCGAGGCCACGGCGACCACCGCCAACGATTCGTGGGCCTCGTTGAGATCCTGCAGCACGAAACGCAGATGCAGCCCGATGTAGGCGAACACGAACGCTTCCAGCAGCACGTCCACCGAATTCCAGACATAGCGTTCCTGCAGGCGCGTCTGGTAGCCGGCACCCATCGCCCCGTTGCCCACGACGAAGCCCGCCACCACCACTGCCAGCACACCGGAGGCATGGAACTCCTCGGCGGTGATGAACGCGGCGAACGGAACCACCAGTCCCTGCACGGTTTCCAGTCCCGGGTTGTCCAGGTGCTTGCGGATCCACAACGTCACATAGCCCAACAGCGCACCGACCAACGGCCCGACCGTGGCGCTATACCCGAACAACAGAAACGGATTCTCGATGAAAGTGTGGCTGCCGGCCACTTGGGCTACGGCGATGGAGAACAGGGTCAGCGCGGCCGCGTCGTTGATCAGGCTCTCGCCGGTGAGGATGGCCATGACCCGCTTGGGCAGGCCGAGCTTGCGTCCCACCGCGACGGCGGTGACGGCGTCGGGTGGCGCCACGATGGCGCCCAGCACCAACGCCAACCCGAACGTCAACGGCACCAACACCAACCACGACGACACCGCGGCCACCGCGAAGGCCGTCACGACGACCAAGCCGACACCGAGACCCAGGATCGGGCGGATGTTGCGGAAGAAGGTGGGGAACGAGAAGTCCAGCGCCGCCGAATACAGCAGCGGTGGCAGCACCACCGTCAGCAGGATGTGCGAATCCAGTTCGGGGGGTTCGAAGCCGGGGAGGAACGATACCGCGCTGCCGATCACCACGATGATCAGTGCGGGTTCCATCCCGCGCCGATGTGCGATTGCGGTGACGAGAATGGCTCCGACGACGACGAGGATCAATTCCACCCGACGATTGTCCCGTGCCGTCGTCGTGGCCGCGCAGTCAGACCTGGCAGCCGGGACACCAGAACAGGTTGCGGCCCTCCAGTTCTGCGGTGCGAACCGCTGCGCCGCACACCCGGCAGGCCTCGCCGGCGCGGCGATAGACATACGTGCGGGGCCGGCCAGGACCGTAGGACGGGGCACCGTGATCGTGTTCGGGACGGATGACGACGATCTTGCCGCGCCGTACCCCGACGTTCATCAGCGCCACGAGATCGGCCCACATGTCGGCGAACTCGGCCTCCCCCATCTGCGTACCGAGTCGGTAGGGATCGATGTGGTGGCGGAACAGCAGCTCGCTGCGGTACACGTTGCCGACCCCGGCGATCACTGACTGGTCCATCAACAACGCGCCAATCGACCGGCGGGACTTGCTGATTCGCGCCCACGCCAACGCCGGATCGGCGTCCTTGCGCAACGGGTCGGGACCGAGGCGGGCCACCACGTCGGCAATCTCGGGCTCGGCGATCACTTCACAGCGGGTCGGGCCGCGCAGGTCGGTGCCGTACTCGGCACCCACGATCCGCATCCGCACCTGCCCCACCGGTACGCCCAGCGGGACCGGCGCTTCGGTGAAGGTTCCGTACAGGCCGAGGTGGATGTGTACCACCCGGCCACCGTCGTAGTGGTGGAACAGGTGCTTGCCCCAGGCCGAGGCCTTCGTGAAAATGTGCCCATTCACCGCGGCCGCACCGTCGGCGAAGCGGCCTTGGGGACTGGACACCGCCACCGGCGCCCGGCCGAACCTCTTCTGGTGCAGCCGGGCCAGGCGGTGCAGGGTGTGCCCTTCGGGCACGGTCAGGCGCCGGGAACCGGCGGGGCCACGTGGTCCTTCTCGTAGGCGGCCAGGATGTCGATCCGGCGCTGGTGCCGCTCGGCTTCCGACCACGGGGTGGCCAGGAACGCGTCGACGATGGCCAGCGCCTCTTCGGTGCTGTGCATGCGGCCACCGATGCCGATCAACTGCGCGTTGTTGTGCTGGCGGGCCAATTCGGCGGTTTCGACGCTCCAGGCCAGGGCGCACCGGGCACCGGGGACCTTGTTCGCCGCGATCTGCTCACCGTTGCCCGAGCCGCCGAGCACGATGCCCAGGCTGCCCGGGTCGGCGACGGTCTTGACGGCGGCCGCGATACAGAACGCCGGGTAGTCGTCCTCGGCGTCGTAGCTGAAGGCGCCGCAGTCCACCGGCTCGTGGCCGTTCTTGGTGAGGTGCTCAAGGATCGCTTGCTTGAGTTCGTAGCCGGCGTGGTCGGCACCGAGGTAGACGCGCATGCCGGCCATTCTCGCAGACGAACCTTGGCACACTTCGCCTCAGTCGAACTCGGGGCGCTCGGTGCGGGTCCGCTTGAGCTCCCAGAAATGCGGGTACGACGCGAACGTCACCGATGCGTCCCACAGCTTGCC
Organism: Mycobacterium sp. E802; assembly: GCF_001666875.1. Classification (NCBI taxonomy): domain Bacteria; kingdom Bacillati; phylum Actinomycetota; class Actinomycetes; order Mycobacteriales; family Mycobacteriaceae; genus Mycobacterium; species Mycobacterium sp. E802. The sequence continues at coordinate 113,879 of NZ_LZJD01000046.1, read as the reverse complement.
GGCCTCTTCGCCGCGCGGGATCTTGGAGAGCACCGGACCGAAGAACGCCACACCGTTGACGTGGATGGTCGGGGTGCCGACGTCCTCGCCGACGGCGTCCATGCCGGCATGGTGGCTCGTGCGCAGCGCCTCGTCGTATTTGTCGGTGGTGGCCGCCTCGGCCAACTCTGCGGGCAGCCCGACCTCCTCGAGGGCCTGTGCGATGACCTGATCGAGGTCCTTGTTGTCCTGGTTGTGAATTCGCACGCCCATCGCGGTGTAGAGGGGGCTCAGGATCTCCGGGCCTTTGAGCTGCTCGGCAGCGATCGCGACGCGCACCGGACCCCAGGCCCGCTTCATCAGTTCCTGGTAGTTCTCGGGCAGGTCCCGGCCTTCGTTGAGGACCGCGAGGCTCATCACGTGGAACTGCACGTCGATGTCGCGCACCTTCTGGACCTCCAGGATCCATCGCGACGTGATCCAGCACCACGGGCACAGCGGGTCGAACCAGAAACCGGCTACATCTTTCTGAGCCATCAATACGTCCTCTCGATGTGGTTCACGGCACAACTGCGTTCAGCACAACTGTGCACCCTCGCCGACATGTTCCCGATCTCCGGTAACTATTCCCGGCGTTGTTCCGACAACCATTTCGTCAACCTTTTCGACAACGCTGTCGTCTCGGTGTCTACTTGCACGTACACGTCACGACAGCGACACAGGAAACGCATAGTGCGCGAACTTTTACCGAACCGTGTTGTTCCTGTGACCCTGGTCAACAACTGTGGCCAAAGTGAGCAGAGCGCCCCAAGAGTTCTGCGTGATAGCTGAGGAGCTTTGATATGGCCGTTCGCGCTCTACTGACCACCGCAGGGGCCGTCGCCGCCGCACTGGCGTTGGCTGTCCCCGCACAGGCCGATCCGGCTCCTCCGGTCCCGATCGACCCGACCGACAACTCGTTCCTGACCGCGCTGAACGACGCCGGCGTCGGCTACGGCGATCCCGGCGCCGCCGTCCAGATGGGCCAAGACGTCTGCCCCATGCTGGTCGAGCCCGGTAAGGATTTCGCGTCCGTGGCCTCCCAGATGCGTGGCGACGGCGGCATGTCGCCCCAGATGGCCTCGTTCTTCACCGGGATCGCCATCCAGATGTACTGCCCGCAGATGATGTCGTCGATCAGCGACGGATCCATCCTGAACAACCTGGGCGCACTGAACGGACTGGCCGGCCTGGCCGGCTTCCCCCAGTAGCCCGGGTCCCGCGGCCGTCCAGCCACTAGGTTGGACGGGTGGCACTTCCCAATCTCACCCGCGATCAGGCCGTCGAGCGCGCAGCCCTGATCACCGTCGACAACTACCGCGTCGTCCTGGACCTCACGGACGGTTCCGGCAACGGCAATCCCGGCGAGCGCACCTTCCGGTCCACGACGACCGTGACGTTCGATGCCCTGGCCGGCGCCGAGACCTTCATCGACCTGGCGGCCGACAAGATCCACAGTGCGACCCTCAACGGCAAGGCGCTGGACGTCTCGGCCTACGACGAATCCACCGGCATCGCACTGACCGGACTGGCCGCGCAGAACGTGCTCGTGGTCGATGCGGACTGCCTCTACTCGAACACCGGCGAAGGTCTGCACCGTTTCGTCGACCCGGTCGACAACGAGGTCTACCTCTATTCACAGTTCGAGACCGCCGATGCCAAGCGGATGTTCACCTGCTTCGACCAGCCTGACCTCAAGGCGACGTTCGACGTCCAGGTGACCGCGCCCGCGCATTGGCAGGTGATCTCCAACGGGGCCACGGTATCGGCCGAGCGTGCCGGTGCGGTGACCATGCACACCTTCGCCACCACGCCGAAGATGAGCACCTACCTGGCGGCGCTGATCGCCGGACCGTATGCGGTGTGGCGCGACACGTATTCCGACGCCCACGGCGAGATCCCGCTGGGCATCTTCTGCCGGGCCTCGCTGGCCGAGTTCATGGATGCCGAGCGGCTGTTCACCGAGACCAAACAAGGTTTCGGCTTCTACCACAACAACTTCGGCGTGCCCTACGCCTTCGGCAAGTACGACCAGTTGTTCGTGCCGGAGTTCAACGCGGGCGCCATGGAGAACGCCGGCGCGGTCACGTTCCTCGAGGATTACGTCTTCCGCTCCAAGGTGACCCGGGCCTCCTACGAGCGCCGCGCCGAGACCGTCCTGCACGAGATGGCGCACATGTGGTTCGGCGACTTGGTCACCATGCAGTGGTGGGATGACCTCTGGCTCAACGAGTCCTTCGCGACGTTCGCCTCGGTACTGTGCCAGGCCGAGGCCACCGAATACGACACGGCCTGGACGACTTTCGCCAATGTGGAGAAGTCCTGGGCCTACCGCCAGGACCAGCTGCCCTCGACCCACCCGGTGGCCGCCGACATCCCGGATCTCGCCGCTGTCGAGGTGAACTTCGACGGCATCACCTACGCCAAGGGCGCAAGCGTTTTGAAGCAGCTCGTGGCCTACGTCGGCCTGGAGGAGTTCCTGGCCGGCCTGCGGGACTACTTCCGCGACCACGCCTTCGGCAACGCCACATTCGGCGACCTGCTCGGGGCCTTGGAGAAAGCGTCCGGCCGCGACCTGTCCGGCTGGGGCCAACAATGGCTCAAGACAACAGGTTTGAACACCCTGCGGGCCGACTTCGACACCGACGAAGCGGGCACGTTCACCCGGTTCGCCATCGCGCAGTCGGGCGCGGCGCCCGGCGCCGGAGAGACCCGCGTGCACCGACTGGCGGTTGGTATCTACGACGACGATCCGGCCGGCTCGGGCAAGCTCGTCCGGGTACATCGCGAAGAACTCGACGTCGAGGGCCCCTTGACGGATGTTCCTGCGCTCGTTGGCCTTTCGCGCGGAAAGCTGGTTCTGGTCAACGACGACGACCTGACCTACTGCTCGCTGCGGCTGGACCCGGCCTCGCTGTCGACGGTGCTGTCCCGCATCGCCGACATCGCCGATCCCCTCCCCCGCACCCTCGCCTGGTCGGCCGCGTGGGAGATGACCCGCGAGGCCGAGATGAAAGCCCGCGACTTCGTGGCGCTGGTGATGGGCGGCGTGCACGCCGAAACCGAGGTCGGGGTAGCACAGCGGCTTCTGATGCAGGCACAGACCGCGCTGGGCTCCTACGCCGACCCGGAGTGGGCCAGAGAAACCGGTTGGCCGGCCTTCGCGGATGCGCTGCTCGATCTGGCCGGCCGGGCCGCCGCGGGCTCGGATCACCAACTCGCGTTCGTCAACGCGCTGTGCGCCTCGGTGCTGTCACCGAATCACGTCGCCGTGCTGTCGACGCTGCTCGACAACGAACCTGCCGCGGTGAACCTGCCCGGCCTGGTGATCGACACCGATCTGCGCTGGCGGATCGTCACCGCGCTGGCCCGATCCGGTCAGGTCGATGCCGACGGCCCCGAAACGCCGTTCATCGACGCCGAAGCCGAGAACGACCCGACGGCGGCCGGCAAGCGTCATGCCGCAGCCGCCTCGGCGGCCCGGCCTCAGGACGAGGTGAAGTCCGCGGCGTGGCAACAGGTCATCGAGGACGACGCGCTGGCCAACATCACCACCCGCGCGATCGTCGGCGGGTTCGTGCAGCCGGGCCAAAACGAATTGTTGACGCCGTTCACCACGCAGTACTTCGCGGCCATCTCCGGGGTGTGGGCCCGGCGGTCCAGCGAGGTCGCCCAAACCGTCGTGATCGGGCTCTACCCGTCCTGGGACATCAGCCAGAACGGATTGGACGCGGCCGACGCCTTCCTGTCCGATCCGGAGGTGCCGCCGGCGCTGCGGCGACTGGTGGTGGAGGGCCGCGCCGGGGTGGAGCGCGCCTTGCGGGCCCGCGCCTTCGACGTGAGCTAGGTCCCTGTGCACCGCGAGCGTGCGGGTCTGCTGCCCGACACGCCGTGCCAGAGCAACATTCTGCGCGCGCTCGCGGTCATACGCTGTGCCGGTGGCGGTCAGTAGAACCCGCGCGGCACGGGCTGCCCGCAAACGTAAGCGCCGGATGGACCTCGTCGTCCACGATCTCACCGACGATCAGTGGGAGACGATCCAGACGGCGTGGGGCGGATGTGCCTACTGCGGCAGGGCCGCGGGGCCATTCCAGAAGGACTGCGTGATGGCCATCTCGCGGGGCGGTCGGTACACCGCGGACAACGTGGTGCCGGCCTGCGCCTCGTGCAACGCCAGCAAGTGCAACTTCGAGGTCAGCACCTGGATGCGACGCAAACGACTCGACGAGCGCGCGTTCCTGACGCGGTACGTGGAGATCAGAGCTCAACTGACGGAGTGACCCGTCCGGCGCGAGCGTGCGTAAAACGCCGACCGCGAGCGGCGTGTCGGCAACAGACACGCACGCTCGCGGTGCGGATGGAACTGACTAGGCGGGTGAGACGCCGGCCGACAGCACACGCACGGCGCTGATCAGACCGTCGATCAAATTGCCTTCCTTGAAGGAGGCGGCCGCCGCCGAGACGCCCAGCGGGGCGACCTCTTCGATGCCACGGCCTTTGACGTCGGCGCCGTAGACCACCTCGATCGCGTGCTGGTCGGGTGAGACCGCAAGCAGCACCGCGTTGTTCGGTGTGGGCACCTTGGCCAGGATCTCGCGTGCCGTGGCGGCGGTGTCGGTGCCCAGGTTGCCGATGTAGACCGCGAACCTGGCCTTGGCCGCGCGCGAGCCGTACTTGAGAGCGTCGTCGAGCACGACGAGGTCCATCGTCGGGAAGGGGTAGTGCACGGACAGTTCACCGGGCTCGGTGACCCCGGAGATCCGACCGCTGTAGGTCAGGGCGTAGCCGTAGGGCAGCTCGACGTCCTTGGTCGTGGTCGCAATGTCACCACTTGCCACTTGCGCCGCCTCCGATCGTCACGCCATGGGAATCATGCCCGCCGTGCCCGTGGGCCTGCGGCTCCTCGGCGGCCCACAGGATGGGCTCGTGGGTCCACGGCTCGGACATCTTGTAGGTATCCGGGTGCGGTCCCTTGCGGGGCAGGTAGATCAACGCCAGGACCACGAACAACACCAGCGGAACCCCTCCGAGGAGGGAATGGGTAAGTGCTGTGCTCACGCGCAAACCGTATCAGCCGCACCACCGCGACGCGCCGAGAGTGCCCAGCAAGTCGGCTGTCAGGCCGCCCCTTCGCCGAGATACCGCACCCACGCCGGGTCGAGTTCTTTGATCGTCGACAGCAGCCGCCAGTGCTGGCCCTTCGGCGGCATCGGTACACAGCGCAGGTTCCACCCGAGCTCGGCCAGCAACCGGTCAGCCTTGCGGTGGTTGCACGGCCCACAGGCAGCCACACAGTTCTCCCAGGAGTGCTCGCCACCGCGGCTTCGTGGGATCACGTGGTCGACGGTGTCGGCCCGCCCGCCGCAGTACGCGCACCGGAACCGGTCGCGGTGCATCAGGGCGGCCCGCGTCATCGGGATCCGGGCCCGATACGGCACCCGGACGAAGGTGCGCAGCCGGATCACCGACGGGACCACGATGGTGCGGGTGGCCGAGTGGATGACCGGGCCTGCCGGATCGTCGTGCACCACGTCGGCCTTGCCGCACATCACCATGATCACCGCGCGTCGCAACGGCAGCGCGGTCAGCGGTTCATAGGTCGAGTTGAGCAGCAGTACCCGGCGGCGCCCCCACAGGGAGGCATCGCGAGTCGTGGTGGGGAGGGTCTCGACGGTGTGGAGCGGACGATTGGGCACATGCGGTCCCGCGGGCCCGGGGATGTGGCCGGTCCGTCGCATATGGCTTTTTTTGCTGTGCGCCATGGAGCCTCCGAGGAGACAGTCCACCACGGATCCGACGGATGTGCACGAAAATTCTTCGGGTGTGCGCAGGTCAGTCGGATGAACACCCGGTGACCAGACCACAGTGACCGGCGGCGGCGGCTTGCTCGGCCACAATGGACCACAATGAACGACGTGACTCAGGTACAGCGATCTTTCTACGACGAAGTCGGTGGCCACGAGACGTTCGCAGCGATCGTGTCGCGGTTTTACCAGCTGGTACGCGAAGACGAGATCCTGCTGCCGCTGTACCCCGAAGACGACATCGACGGCGCCGAAGAGCGGTTGCGCATGTTCCTCGAGCAGTACTGGGGCGGCCCGCGCACCTACTCCGACCAGCGGGGCCACCCGCGGTTGCGGATGCGCCACGCGCCGTTCCGGATCGGTTACCTCGAGCGCGATGCCTGGCTGCGGTGCATGCACACCGCGGTGGCGTCGATCGACTCCGCGACACTGGACGAGCCGCACCGCCGCGCGCTGTTGGATTACCTGAACATGGCCGCGGACTCCATGGTGAACTCGGCGTTCTGATGCGCCGGTGGTGGGCGGACGCGGTCTTCTACCAGGTCTATCCCCGCTCGTTCGCCGACAGCAACGGTGACGGGGTCGGTGATCTCGACGGGGTGAGCGCCGGGCTCGATTACCTCGCGGCGCTCGGCGTCGACGCGCTGTGGCTCAATCCGGTGATGGTGTCGCCGATGGCCGATCACGGTTACGACGTCGCCGACCCCCGCGACGTCGATCCGCTGTTCGGCGACATCGCCGCGCTGGACCGGTTGCTCGACGCCGCGCACTCCCGCGGCATCCGCGTCACCATGGACCTGGTGCCCAACCACACCAGTTCGGCGCACCCGTGGTTCGTCGAGGCGCTGGCCGATCCGCGTCGCCGCGACCGCTACATCTTCCGTGACGGCCGCGGCCCCGGCGGGGTGAAGCCGCCGAACAACTGGGTGTCAGTGTTCGGCGGCCCGGCCTGGACCCGCGTCACCGAAGCCGACGGCCGGTCCGGCCAGTGGTATCTGCACCTGTTCGATCCGGCCCAACCCGACCTCAACTGGAACCACCCCGAGGTGTTCGAGGACCTGGAGAAGACGCTGCGGTTCTGGCTCGACCGCGGTGTCGACGGATTCCGCATCGACGTGGCCCACGGCATGGCCAAGCCACCCGAATTGCCCGACATGGTTGTCACCGACAGCGCGCTGCTGCGCAACAGTGACGATGACCCGCGGTTCGACAACGACAGCGTGCACGATATTCACCGGTTCATCCGCACGGTGCTCGATGACTACCCCGACGCCGTGGCCGTGGGCGAGGTGTGGGTGCACGGCAATGAGCGCTTCGCGAAGTATCTCCGTCCCGACGAGTTGCACCTCGGCTTCAATTTCCGTCTGGTACAAGCAGATTTCGACGCCGCCGAGGTGCAGGACGCGATCCTCAACGCGATGGCCGCGGCCGACCTGGCCGGTGCGACGCCGACGTGGACGTTGTCCAACCACGACGTGGAGCGCGAGGTCACCCGTTACGGCGGTGGTGCCATCGGGTTGGCCCGGGCCCGGGCGATGGCCCTGGTGATGTTGGCGCTGCCGGGCGCGGTGTTCGTCTACAACGGCGAGGAACTCGGGCTGCCCAATGTCGAGTTGCCCGACGAGGTGCTGCAGGATCCGGTGTGGGAACGCTCCGGTCACACCGAGCGTGGGCGTGACGGCTGTCGGGTGCCGATGCCGTGGTCCGGCGATGCCCCGCCGTTCGGGTTCTCCTCGAGCGCCGACACCTGGTTGCCGATGCCGGCCGAGTGGGCAGCGCTGACCGTGCAGCGTCAGCAGGCCGATCCGGCGTCGACATTGGAGTTCTACCGCAGCGCAATCGGATTACGTTCCAGCCGTGCGGAATTCGGTGGTTCCTCGGTCGAGGTGACGAGCGCGAACGGACTTCTGAGGGTGCGGCGCGCCGGCGGCCTGATATGTGTGCTCAACACCGGCACAGCTTCGGTGGCGCTGCCGCCCGGCGAGATCCTGTTGAGCAGCGGCGCACTGGTGGACGGTCTACTCCCGCCCGACACCGCCGTGTGGATCGTGCCCCATTCCTCACCGCGAGCAGACGCAAACCAGTAGTTTTCCACGCGAAAAGGTACGGGTTTGCGTCTGCTCGCCGAGGAAATCAGCCGAGGATCAGGGCGGCGGAGTCGCGACGGCGATACACCGAGCCGAACCGGGCATCGATCCGCAGCCAGGACGGGTGCGCGCGGACCCGCACGATCTCCTGCTCGCTGACCTGATTGCCGGTCTGGGGCAGAAAACCCATGGCGGTCAAGGCGAATACGCAACGCATCGGCACACCTACGGTGAAATCGCCTGCGCTGACTGCGATCACCTCCTGGTCCAGGAGCGAGGCCGGCGGACCGTGGGCGCTGCCGTGCTCGCGGGCCAACGCCCCGCCCTGTTGCGCGAGGTCGAGCATCACCCGGGCCGGCACGTCGTCGAGGTGGACGAAGCCTTCCTCGGGAGGCAGTCCGCCGCGCCAGGCCGAATCCATTGGGAAGCCGGGGTCGATGTATCCGCCCTGTCCCCCGGCCAAACCGGACAAGCCGGCCGCCAGGGCGTCGGCGCCGGCCGAGAGATCCGCCGGGCGCAAACGCCCGGCCACCACCCGGCTGGCCAGGACCTCCAGCCCGGTCGCCACCCATGCGATCACCGAACCTGGGCCGCGCTCACGCAACCGCACCACCGCGGCACTGTCCAACCGCAGGGCACGGTCCACGAACGTCGCGAAATCGTCTCGATCACGCGGGTTTTCGATCCACAGGCCGCGCTCGGGGGCGGTCATCGCAGATAGCGCTCCAGGTAGGCGCGTTGCTCGCCCGTCAACCGTTCGAGTCGTTGTTCGGCGATGTGCACGGCGGCCAGCTGGGTTTCACCGATCACCGATGGTTTGGAGTCGGGCGCGGCGTTCACCGACCGCACCTCGTAGCCGATGGTGAAGTCGACGGCCCGCACCCGCTTGGACCACATGGTCACCTGCAGTGGTGAGTCCACCAGCCGCAGCTGGCCCTTGTAGGAGATGCTGACGTCGGCGATCAACAGGCCGATGGTGTCGATGGTGGGCCCGAACGGCTCACGCAGGAACGGAATCCGAGCCTCTTCGAGGATGGTCACCATGGTTGCGTGGTTGATGTGCTGGTACATGTCGATGTCCGACCAGCGCACGTGCACCGGCGCTACGAAGCCTGTCACCCAGTTGTTCCCGTTCCACTAGTACGTGTCATGCTGCGGATCTGCCGCGCGGCCACCGACAGCGTCGCCAGATCCTGCTCACCATCTTGGTATATCTCGGTCAGCGTGCGGCGGGCGCGGGTCACCCGGGAGTTGTTGGTCAGCTCCCACTCGGAGATCTTCTCCTCACCGGTCTCCTCCGGTTCCCCGACCGCCAGCACGTCGAAGCACAGCGCCCGCAACGATCCGTAGATGTCGTCACGAATTGCCAACCGCGCCAGGGAATGCCAGCGATCCTCCCGGCTGAGTCGGGATACCGCCGTGAGCAGCCCATCGGCCCCGAGATGATCCATCAGGGTGAAGTAGGTGTCGGCCACCTCGACGGGGTCACGGTCGACGATGTCGGAGATGTCGATCACGTCGAGCAGGCTGTACTGATACAGCCCGGTCGCGACCGCATAGGCCAGGTCCTCGGGCACCCCTTGCGAGGCGAATTCACCGGCTTCCTTGTCGACGATGGCCTTGTCGTCGCCGCGCAGCCATTCGGGCATCCGCGGGCGTAGGGTCGCGACCTTCGCGGCGAACCGGTTGATCTCGGCGCCGACGGCCAGCGGTTGCGGACGGTAGTTCAGTAGCCAGCGGCCGGCCCGGTCCACCAGCCGGCGCAGGTCCAGCGTCATCCGATCGGTCACCGCAACCGGCACCCCATCGTCGCCGGCGGCCCGGATCCGGCGCCACACCTCGCCGATGCCGAAGATGGCGTCGGTGGCGACATAACTGCGCAGTGCGTCGACTGGGCCGACACCGACATCCTCGGTGATCCGGTAGGCATAGCTGATGCCGCTGGTGTCGACGAGATCGTTGACCAGCATCGTGGTGACGATCTCCCGACGCAGCTGGTGCGAACGGATCTCACTCGTGAACTGCTCACGGAGCTTCTCGGGGAAATACTGCGGCAGCCGGGAGGCGAACACCTCTTGGTCGGGCAGGTCACTGGCCAGCACGTCGTCCTTGAGTGCGAGCTTGACATGGGCCATCAGTGTGGCCAATTCCGGTGAGGTCAAACCGATCCCGGCATCGGCACGGCGCTGGATCTCCTTCTCCGACGGCAGCGCCTCCAGCTCCCGGTTGAGCCCGCGGTTGACGACGAAGTCCTTGATCATCCGGGCGTGCACCGAGAGCAGCCCGGGCGCGTTGGCGCGGCTGGTGCCCATCAGGTCGTTCTGATCCTTGTTGTCGGCCAGGACCAGGTCACCGACCTCGTCGGTCATCGACAGCAACAGGTCGGTGCGTTCCTCGGGACTGACCTTGCCCGCCGTCACCAGCGAGTCGATCAGGATCTTGATGTTGACCTCGTGATCGGAACAGTCGACACCGGCGGAGTTGTCCAGGGCATCGGTGTTGATCCGACCACCGGCCAGGTTGAACTCGATACGTCCCAGTGAGGTCACGCCGAGGTTCCCGCCCTCGCCGATGACCTTGGCTCGCACCTCGTTTCCGTTGACCCGAATCTGATCGTTGGCACGATCCCCGACGTCGGACTCGGCCTCGGCCTTGACGTAGGTGCCGATGCCGCCGTTCCACAGCAGGTCCACCGGCGCCTTGAGCACCGCTTTCATCAGGGCGGGCGGCGTGAGTTCCTCGATGTCCTCGTCGAGTCCGAGGGCGGCGCGCGCTTGCGGGCTGATCGGGATGGACTTCTGCTGCCGGCTGTAGACGCCGCCGCCCTCGCTGATCAGCTCGGAGTCGTAATCCTCCCAGCTGGACCGGGGCAGCTCGAACAGCCGCTGGCGCTCTGTCCAGGACGCGGCGGCGTCGGGGTTGGGGTCGAGAAAGATGTGCCGGTGGTCGAAGGCGGCGATCAGCCGGATGTGCTTCGACAACAACATTCCGTTGCCGAACACGTCACCGCTCATATCGCCGACGCCGACAACCGTGAAGTCCTGACTCTGCGTGTCGACGCCCATCTCCCGGAAGTGGCGTTTGACCGATTCCCAGGCCCCTTTGGCGGTGATGCCCATGGCCTTGTGGTCGTAGCCGATGGAGCCGCCCGAGGCGAACGCGTCACCCAGCCAGAACCCGTAGGACTTGGCGACCTCGTTGGCGATGTCGGAGAAGGTGGCCGTGCCCTTGTCGGCCGCAACCACCAGATAGGCATCCTCCCCGTCGCGGCGCACCACATCCGGTGGGGTGACGACGGCGCCGGTCTGCTTGTCGACGTTGTCGGTCACGTCGAGCAGCCCGGAGATGAAAAGTTGGTAGCACGCCACCCCTTCGGCGCGGGTCGCCTCGCGGTCGGCGGTGGCGTCACCGGTGAGCTGCGGCGGCCGTTTGACCACGAATCCGCCCTTGGCTCCGACGGGCACGATGACGGCGTTCTTCACCGCCTGGGCCTTGACCAGACCGAGGATCTCGGTGCGGAAGTCCTCGCGACGATCCGACCAGCGCAGTCCGCCGCGGGCCACGAACCCGAACCGCAGGTGCACACCCTCTACCCGCGGCGAGTACACGAAGATCTCGAACTTGGGCCGTGGCAGCGGCAGTTCGTCGATCAACCCGGGATTCAGCTTCATCGCCACCGCACCGCGTTGCCGAGCCGACTCCGGTTTCCGGACAAAGTAATTGGTGCGCAGGGTGGCCTGGATCAGGCTCGCGAAGGCCCGCAGCACACGGTCGGTGTCCAGGCTCACCAAGGCGTCGATGTCGGCGGCCACCGCAGCGGCGGCCCCTTGGGCGTCCCGGGATCCCGCCGTGTCCTCCGACGGGTCGAACAACGCCTCGAACAGCTGCACCAGCGAGCGGGTGGTGTGCGGGTTCTCGTTGAGCACCGACTCGATGTGTGACTGGCTGTACGGAAATCCGGCCTGGCGCAGGTATTTCGCGTAGGCGCGCAGGATCACCACCTGCTGCCAGGTCAGGTCGGCTCGCAACACCAGTTCGTTGAAGCGGTCCACCTCGACCGAGCCGTGCCAGATCGCGGTAACCGCATCGGCGAATCGCTGCGCGGTGGTCTCACGGGAGGCGGCGTCGGGCGACTCGGGGATGCTGCGGTGTCGGGCAACCTTGAACTGGTAGATCCAGACCGGCAGTCCGTCGGCGCGACGCACGGTGTAGGGCCGTTCCTCCAGCACCACCACACCCATCGACTGCAGCATCGGCAGCAGCTCACTCAGCGAGGCCGACTGTCCACCCAGATACCAGGTGAGTTGCGCCGGTGCGCCATCCCCGGCCGTGTCACTCTCACTGAAGACAAGTTTGACCGAGTTGTCTTGCAGCCCTTCGATGATCGCGATGTCGGCGATCGCATCCGCCGGGGCGACGGCCTGCTTGTAGTCCTCGGGGAACGCGGTGGCGTAGTGCTCGACGGCGGCACGGCTCAGCTCGGCGTCGGCCGCCGCACTGGTCAGCCGGTCACCCCAGTTGCGGGTGGCCTCGGTCAGCAGATTCTGGATCCGGTTCTCGTTCTCGGTGGAGGTGTCCACGGCGCCGGGCGACGTGCCGCCGGGCAGACGCACCGCGAAATGGACGACGGCCCAAGGTGACTCACTAACCCGGGCGGAGTAGTCGATGCTCTCACCGCCGAGCTCGCGCACCAGGATGTCCTGCATCTCCAGCCGCACCGCAGTGGTGTACCGGTCGCGCGGCAGATACACCAGGCAGGAAACGAAATGGGCGAGCTGATCGGCGCGCAGGAACAACAGGGTGCGGCGACGCGACCCGAGGTCCACCACGGTCAGGGCCATGTCCAGCAGCTGCTTGGAGCTCAGCGCGAAGAGCTCGGGGCGGGGAATCGTCTGGATGATGTCGCGCAGCAACTGACCGGGATGGCTGGGGTCGCGGCGGGCCATGGCCAGCGCCTCCTCCACCCGTCGCGAGATCAGCGGGATCTCCAGCACATTGGCGTTCGTCGCAGCCACGGTGAACAGGCCGACAAAACGGTGCTCGAGGACCCGGGCACCGCCTTCGCGCACCACGACGATGTAGGGGTTGGCGCCGTACCGCACATAGCTCGGCAGGGTGGCTTGGGCCAGCACCATCAGGTCGTCCTCGGCGGTCAGCGGCGGCAGCACGTCCTCGCGCAGCTTGAGCACCCCCAGCCGGCTGGCCGTATCGACCACGGCCTTACCGTCGTCGATCCCGCATTGCTGATAGCCGAGCAGCACGAAATGTCCGTCGGACAACCAACGTAGGAGTGCCGCGACATCCCGGCGGTCGGTGTTGGGGAAACGTCCTTCGACGTCGGTGGCCACGTCGTTGGCCAGGCCGTGCAGCGCCGCGCCCATCGCCGCGGAGTCCAGCCCGATCTGGCGGGCGTCGGCCAGCACGCCGGGCAGCAGCCGAACCACCTCGGTGAGTGCCGGGCCGTCGGCCGCCCCACTGACCGGGACCAGGATCCAGCACTCGTCGACGCCGTCGCTCCCGGTGGCCTCGGCCGCGGGCCGGAAATCCACCAACTCACCGTCAGCGCCGCGACGCACCCGCAGCACCGGGTTCATGATCGCCGGATAGGCGACGCCGTGGCGGTGCAGTAAGACCGTCACCGAATCGACCAGCATCGCGGCCTGCTCGGTGACGATCTGCAGCGCGGGCCCGGAGTCGTCGTCGCCCGGGTACACCGAGACCTTGGTCTCCCCCGGTGCCCGGTCGCTGCCGAGTTGGAGGTGCGCGGCCACGAGCGCGTCAGACAGATCGGAGACCGGCCGGTCGGCGGCACCGACCGGCTGCGGTCCGGTGGCGACCATCCCGGACCCGTCGCCCGACGGAGCGCGGTAGGTGGACCGGAAAGCCACAGACAGGCGGTGGACCGCGTCCGGCGGTGGCTGCCGTCGATCCCGGTCGCTGATTTCCTGCCTCCGAACAGCTTCCGGCTTGGCCGTCATACGGATCACTCCTGACTTCCGCCCACACACCGGCATTGGTGCATAGCCGACATTAGTAGCGTCGACGACCCCCCTGCGCCCTTTAGCTCGTCACGGGTCAGTCCCGGGTCAGTCTCCGGTGGGTTACCCGATGTGGACGAGCAGCCTCGGCCCCGAGACGTTGAATCTTGTTCTCCTCGTAGGCACCGAAGTTGCCCTCGAACCAGAACCACTTGGCCTCGTTGTCGTCGTCGCCCTCCCACGCCAGGATGTGCGTGCAGGTGCGGTCCAGGAACCAGCGGTCGTGGCTGATCACCACGGCGCAGCCCGGGAACTGCTCGAGCGCGTTCTCCAGCGAGGACAGGGTCTCGACGTCGAGGTCGTTGGTCGGCTCGTCGAGCAGGATCAGGTTGCCGCCCTCTTTGAGGGTCAGCGCCAGGTTGAGTCGGTTGCGCTCACCACCGGACAGCACGCCGGCGGGCTTCTGCTGATCCGGCCCCTTGAACCCGAACGCCGACACGTAGGCGCGCGACGGGATCTCATTCTGGCCGACCTCGATGTAGTCCAGGCCGTCGGAGACCACCTGCCACACAGTCTTGTTCGGGTCGATTCCGGCGCGGCTCTGGTCGACGTAGGACAGCTTGACCGTGTCACCGACCCGGACCGTGCCGCTGTCGGGCTGCTCGAGCCCGACGATGGTCTTGAACAGCGTGGTCTTGCCGACGCCGTTGGGCCCGATGACGCCGACGATGCCGTTGCGGGGCAGGGTGAAGGACAGGTCCTTGATCAGGGTGCGGCCCTCGAAACCCTTGTCGAGGTGTTCGACCTCGACCACCACATTGCCCAGCCGAGGCGGGGTCGGGATCTGGATCTCCTCGAAGTCGAGCTTCCGCGACTTCTCGGCCTCGGCGACCATCTCCTCGTACCGACCGAGGCGGGCCTTGTTCTTGGCCTGCCGGGCCTTGGCGCCCGAGCGGACCCAGGCCAGTTCTTCCTTCAGCCGCTTCTGCAGCTTCTGGTCCTTCTTGCCCTGAACCTCGAGGCGCTCGGCCTTCTTCTCCAGGTAGGTCGAGTAGTTGCCCTCGTAGGGGTAGGCCCGGCCGCGGTCGAGTTCCAGAATCCATTCGGCGACGTTGTCGAGGAAGTAGCGGTCGTGGGTGACGGCCAGGATGGCGCCCTTGTAGCTGGCCAGGTGCTGCTCGAGCCACAACACGCTCTCGGCGTCCAGGTGGTTGGTGGGCTCGTCGAGCAGCAGCAGGTCCGGCTTGCTCAACAGCAGCTTGCACAGCGCGACGCGTCGCTTCTCACCACCGGAGAGGTGGGTCACCGGCTCGTCCGGCGGCGGGCAGCGCAGGGCGTCCATCGCCTGCTCCAGCTGGGAGTCGATGTCCCAGGCGTCGGCGGCGTCGAGCTCCTCCTGCAGCTTGCCCATCTCTTCCATGAGCTCGTCGGAGTAGTCGGTGGCCATCAGCTCGGCGACTTCGTTGTAGCGATTGAGCTTGGCCTTGACGGCGACGCCCTCCTCGACGTTTTCGCGAACCGTCTTGTTCTCGTCGAGTTGCGGCTCCTGCATCAGGATGCCGACAGTCGCGCCGGGCGCGAGGAAGGCGTCGCCGTTGTTGGGCTGATCGATGCCGGCCATGATCTTCAGGACGCTGGACTTACCGGCCCCGTTGGGGCCGACGACGCCGATCTTGGCGCCGGGCAGGAAGTTCAGCGTGACGTCGTCAAGGATGACCTTGTCGCCGTGCGCCTTGCGGACCTTGCGCATCGTGTAGATGAATTCGGCCATGCCGTGAGGTGCCTTTCGTCAAGCTCTGCAGGTACGTCGGATGGGCGCGCGCGCATCGTGGCGCGGCAAGCCCGACTTGCTCGCGACCCATCCTAGGCGTGGCCGAATGTGGCTAGGCCGACAGTGGCAGGTCGCCCGCGTCGACCTCGGTTTCCGGGTCATGCTCCACGTCACCGGGCTCCGGATCGGCCACGGGGGCCGTCGGCCTCGGCAACGGCGCCACCTTGGCCGTGCAGCGGGACAGATCGGGCCCGACCGCGGTGGCCCGCACCTCCACCGACGACCGCCGCACGCCCTCCTTGTCGTCGTACTCGCTGGTGTAGATGTGCCCGGTGACCACCACGGCGTCGCCCTTCATCAACGAGGCACTCGCGCCGGTGGCCAGATTCCCCCAGCAGTTGACGGTCACGTACAACGAGTTGCCGGACTCCCAGGTGCCGTCCGGCAGGCGCCGCCGCGAGTTGCTGGCCACCCGGAACTTGTAGAGGTCCTGATCGCCGAACCGCAGCCGGACCGGGTTGGTGATGATGTTTCCGACGATGGTGAACGGGGTCTCGAACATTGGGGTTCCTTTCGCTTCATCGATTCCGGCGGCCCGGTGCCGAAGCGTCGCGACCGCCTTACGCAGCCATTGACCGTCCGCGCCCCGACAGTGGGCACGAAGACGACCGCGCAACACCGTCGGCTGTGGATGAAACGCGCGCTGGGGATAACTCCGCTCAGCCCGAGGGACGGTCGCGCCGCGCCATCTCGGCGAGCATGGCGTTGTACGCCGCCAAGTCGGCATCGTCGTCACGGTCGGCGGCACGGTCCAGGCGCTTCGCGGTGCGCTGGTCGCTGCGGCGCCACTGGATCAGCAAGGCGAGCATCACGATCACCAACGGGACTTCGCCTGCAGCCCAAGCGATTCCACCACCGAGGTGCTGATCACCGAGAAGGTCGGTATGCCAGGGCAGCTGCAGTGAGCGGTAGAACGACTCGCCGAGCACCGTGTCCATGCCCATCATCACCACGCCGAAGAACGCGTGCAGAGGCAGTGAGGCGAACACCATGCCGATCTTGACCAGGTGCGAGATCGGCCGCGGGGTCGGATCGATGCCGATGACCACCCAGTAGAACAGGTAGCCCGAGAGCAGGAAATGCACGTTCATCAGCACGTGGGCGGCGTGGTTGCTCACCGCGGCGTCGAAGATGCCGCCGAAATACAGGCCGTAGAAACCCGCCACGAACAGCACGGTCGCGATGATCGGCTGGGTCAGGATCTGCGATACGCGCGAGTGCAGCGCGGCCAGCAGCCATTCTCGCGGGCCGGGCGGTGATCCGCGGCCCGCGGCCGGCAACGCGCGCAGGGCCAGGGTCACCGGCGCCCCCAGCACCAGCAGGATGGGAACCAGCATCGACAGCAACATGTGGGCGATCATGTGCATGCTGAACATCGCCGGCATGTAGCGACCGAGCCCCGACGAGGTGGTCAACAGCAACGTGGCGCAGCCCAGCAGCCAGGCGATCGTGCGGCCCACCGGCCAGGCGTCACCGCGACGGCGCAGCCGGTACATCGCCGCCAGGTAGACCGTCGCCCCGAGGATCGCGGCGGTGCCGAACAGCAGGTCGAATCGCCAGTCGAACAGGATGCGTGTCACTGTCGGTGGGCCGGCGAAGTCGTATCCGATCGCCACCTCGGCGGCGGTCGGGGTCCTCCCTTCCGGCGGTGGCGGAGTCCGTCCCAGGCCGACGGCGATGCCGAAGGTGACGCCGAACAGCGCGGCCTCGGTCAGCGCCAACCGGATCAGCGGGCCCCGCGAGTCAGGGTCGGCGGCCAGGGCGGTCAGGCTCACCCGGCGCTGAGCCCACCCCAGTACGCCGAGCAGGGTCAACGCCACGATCTTGGCCAGCACCAGCCAGCCGTAGGTGGTGTGCACGAGGTCGGCCGGCTGCATCCGCACCAACGCGTTGACCACACCGCTGAAGGCCATCGCGACGAAGCACCACAGCGCCAACGCCGAGAACCGGCGCGCGGCCAGCGCGGTGTTCGAGCCGTCGGATCCGCCTCGCATGGCGTGGGCCAGCAGGGCCAGCAGGCCGCCGGCCCACAACGCCGCGGCCACCAGGTGGATGAACAGGCTGTTGGTGGCCAGGTCGTGAGCGCCGCCGGCCGACGAATGTCCGGTCAGGACAAGCGGCATCAAGGTCAGCAGCGACCCGCCCAGCAGCACCGGCGTCCATCCCCAGCGGAGCACCGGCAGGCTGGCAATGGTGACCGCGGCAGCCAGAATCGCCGTCCAGCGCCAGGCGGCGGCAACGTCGACCAGATCCGCCGCCGACCACACGTCGGCGGGACCGAGGTGCTCGAGCAGTGGCTGCCCGGACACGTCGGAGACCGTCAACGGCACCAGCAGCGCCGCGCAAACTGTCCACACCCCCGAGGCCGCCGAACCGAGCCGCAGCGCCCGGTAGCCGGCGACGTCGAGCACGCCGTTGGCCTGGGGCGCCGCCAAGAACGCCGCGAACAGGAATGCCCCCACCGCGACGACGGCGGCGATCTCCCCCGCGGCGCGCACGAACGGCAACCCGTAGGTGGTCACCGGGCCGGGATCGGGCAGGCCGGTGGCGGTCAGGGCGTCGGCCAGCGACAGCGCGCCGATACCCGCCGCCACCGCTCCGGCGAGCAGGCCGACACCGACCAGTACGGGCCACACCGCGCTGTTACGCACGCTGGAGGCGGTCACCCGGCCGGCAGAAGTCATGGTTCAAGGGTATGGCGTGGCGCCCGCCACGCCGTGCCCGCCGGTCCGGTCAGGTCGAGCGGTATCGCTGCGCGCGGCGCTGTTTCTCCCGGAAGTAGAACTGTTCGCGCGCGATCTCGTCGACCTTGTCCATGTCGGCGACGATGCCGCGCAGTTCGTCTCGGAACGCGTCCCGGCGCGTCCGCAGGTCCGGGCCGCTCGTCAGGAGACCCTGATCGGCGGCCACCTGCCGCGCGGTGGCGAACAGCAGCGCCGAGACCGACTCGTTGCTGCACACTCGGCCCTGCGCGACGTACTGGCGTCCCACACCCAGCGCCCGCTTGGTCAGATCCCGTTCGCCCACCTCGGGCGGGGCGTCGCGGAGCACGTCGGCGACGATCCCGTAGGCCTCGAAGAACGGCCGCAACATGGCACCCACCAACAGCGGCTTCTTGGTGCGCAACATGCCATAGATGCCGTCGCCGCCGGCGCGGACCGTGGCTTCCCAGCCGCCCGCGGTCTGGCCTTCCGGGCTGCGGTCGTACCAGGACAGCTCTTCGGCGATGTTGTCGCGGAACGCCACCGAATCGGCGAAGTAGAAATCGAACTTGAGCAGGTCGCGCAGCCGCATCACCTGATCCCAGAAGGCCTGTAGTGGGTCATCGGTGACGTGGGCAGCATGGGCCAGCGCCAACTCGACGATCGAGGTCTCCAGGAAGGCATGGATCAGTGAGTTGCGGTAGAACGCCGCTTCCAGTTCGTCCTCGGGGGCGATCCGCCACACCGGCTCGTGGCCGCCCTCCACCAGGGTCACGGGGTGGCCTCCGGACAGCGCGTCGACGGCTGAGCGCACCCCTTCGGTGGTGCGCAGTCGCAGCGCGCTGTTGGTCATCGGAGTGTTCTTGCGTTCCAGGTAATCCAGTGAGTCCTGCAACGTGTGGTGCAACTGATCGAGCGTCAGCGCGACACCGCGGGCACCCAGCAGCAGCGCCGAGACCAGGTTGGTCGCGTTGACCGGCGTGGCGCGCAGGATGCGCCAGGCCACCTCGAAGGCCATCTTCTGCAACGCCAGCCGTTTGGCCGCCTCGTCGTGAGCGATGGCCCCGTTGGGCTCCCCCAGGTGCTCACGCATCGACACGGCCTCGGGGAAGCGGACATAAATCTTGCCGTAGTTGCGCTCACCCTGGGCCTTGATGAAGTTGTAGAGCCAGCTCAACCCCTCCGGCGTCTTCTCGCCACCACGGGCATACGCCGCGTACTCGGCGGTCTCGTGCAACTGGTCGAAGCTGATCGACACCGGTTGCAGCAGAATGTCCTCGCTGCGGCCGTCGAGGTAGGCATTCGCGACGTAGGCCAGCAGTCCGAGCTTGGGCGGCAACATCTTTCCGGTCCGCGACCGGGTGCCCTCGATCGACCAGTTCAGGTTGAAGCGCTTTTCCACGATGTAGCCGACGTACTGGCGCAGCACATACTTGTACAGCGGGTCGTCGAGTTTACGGCGCAGGAAGATGACGCCGGAATGCCGGAACAACGGACCCATCAGGCCGAAAGACAGGTTGATCCCGGCGAACGTGTACACCGGGGGCAGCCGGTTCTCCTGCATCGCCACGGGCACGATCACGCCGTCGAGATAGGACCGGTGTGAGAACAGCAGCACCGCCGGATGCCGTTCCAGCGCATGGCGCATCGACTCGATCTCGGAGCGGTCGTAGTCGATGCGCGGATCGAAACCGCGGCTGAAGATCGCCCGGCCCATCGTGGGGATCAGGTCCACCGAGAACCGGCTCCATCCGGTGGAGAGCTCGTCGAGCATCTCGCCGGCCTTCTCCACCGTGGCCCCGGGGATCTCTTCGAGGCCCTGCCGGAACCGGGCCGAGTCGAGCATCTCCGGTTTGACCAGCCGCGGCGACTTGTATTCGGGGCCGAGCAGGCGAAGTTCGACCCGCTCGATCGCCAGGGCCGCCCGGCGGAGCACGAATCGGGCGAATTCCCTGGGGTTTTCGGCGACGGTGGTCTCACTCCACTGCTTGCGCAACTCCGACACCTTGGCCGGTTCGCCGGCCACCATCCGGGCCCGCGACGGGTCCTTGCGCAAGATGCGCCGCTGCAGCATCTCGGGCGGACGGTAGGTGTCGCGACCGGAGATCAGCCCGACCACCTTCAATCGGGTGGGCAGTCCGCCGGGCACCCAGAACACCCGGACCGGGACCACCAACCGGTCCTCGTCGGCCTCGAGTTCCTCGACCAGCCGGGCCAACACCCCGGGCGCCGGTTCATCGGTGGCCGGCAGCTGCAACACCTCGACGGTGGAATCGGGATGGTCGTGCCGGTGCGCCTTGAGCCAGTCGTTGAGCAGTTCGAGTTCGGCGGCCGAGGACACGGACGCGAGCACCAACGCGTCATCGGTGGTGCTGAAACTGGGGAAATCCTCCAAGGCCGTCACGGTCGGCCCTCGGCCGTCGAGCCGGTGTTCGGGTTGACCGACTTGGGCGCAGCCTTTTTGGCGGATGCCTTCTTTGCGGGTGCTTTCTTGGCGGATGCTTTCTTGGCGGGCACCTTCTTGGCCGGCCGCGTATAGATGTCGAAGGTCGGCAGCTCGTCGTGCGGCCAGGATGCCAAGGTGTCGAGGTAGATCTGGCGGACCTCGGCGATGCGGTCGCCGAGGTTGTCGACGGTCCAATCATCCACCGGGATAGGCGGATACACCGCGATGTCCACCTTCCCCGCGTTGAATGTGCTGGAATCGCGGGCCGCGATCACCTCGGCATTGCGGATCACGATCGGCACGATGGGGATGCCCGCGGCCATCGCGATGCGGAACGGCCCCTTCTTGAACGGGCCGACCGCGGTGGTGTCAAGCCGGGTGCCCTCAGGGGCGATGAGGATCGACAAGCCTTTGCGGGCAAGCTCTTCCACTTTGTGCAGGCCTTCGACCGCCTTCTCAGGGTCGTCCCGGTCGATGAAGGCCGCATCCATCACCTTGCCGAGGGGGCCCATCAGCGGGTTGCGCTCGAGCTCTTTCTTTCCGACGCCGGTGAAGTCGACGCCGACCAGCCGGCCCGCGATCATCGGGTCGGCCTGGTTGCGGTGGTTGAAGATGAACACCGCGGGACGCTGGGCGGTCAGATTCTCCTCACCGAGAATGTTGAGCTCGATGCCGGTGGTGAGCATCAGCAGCTTGCTCCAGTTCGACGTGAAGAAGTTGATCCCGGTGCGCTTGTTCCGGGTGAGCAACCCGAGGCCGACGGCACCGGCAGCGACCGTCGGGATGGTGGCCAGGCTGGCCAGCGTGCGCAGTTGTGCGACCGGGCTGCTGCCGCTGCGGCTGGTGAACTTCAGCACCGGCCATCCGCGTTTCGCCGCGACGGCGGCGAGCTTGCCGGCGGGATTCGTCGGCCGCGGATGGCCCACCAGATACATCAGGGCGACGTCCTCGTCCCCGTCGGCGTAGAAGTAGCTCTTGGCCAGGTCGATCCCGTTGGCTGCCGAAAAGTTCTGTACCGCACGGGCTTTACCCGGACCCCAGATGATCGGCGCGGCCACCTCGCCGGTGATCAGACCGCTGTCGTCGGTCTCGAACTTGTTGCACAGCACGTTGTCGATACCCAGAAACCGGGCCACCGATTCGACTTGAACCGTCAGCGCCGACGAACTCAGCACCACGGTGTGGCCGCGAGCCTGGTGAGCACGGACCATCGCCCGCATCTCCGGATAGATCCGCCCCTGCACATGTTTGACGAACAACCGTTCGCCCAGTTCGTCGAGATCGCTGAGGGAATTTCCTCGCAGCATCCGGGCGCCCTTGCCGATCAGGTCCTCGAACTCCGAGCGGCCCAGCTGGTGATTGAGCCCGGCCTGCACCATCCCGATGAACTCCCCCACGCTCATCTGGCCGCGGCGCAACCGGTCCTGGGTCATCAGCACCCCGGTGAATCCGGCCACCAGGGTGCCGTCCAGGTCGAAGAAGGCACCGATCTCCGGGCCCTCGGGGCTGGCCTCGATCTCGGCCAGGGTGCCGGGCAGCCGCATGGGCCTCACCTTGTCCTGTTCTGAAGTCATTGGCCGACACCTTTTTTCGGCGCGGCATCGTCGAGAATGAACGACGCGGGTGCCGCCCGGCCGTCCCCGCCCAGCGCCAGCACTTCGTCGAATCCCTCCAGTAGGCAACGTGCGAACAACGGCTCGTCGGTGATGGCGGCCCGGTCGTACCGCGCCGTGACGGTGACGTACCCGGACCTCGAGATGAGCACCACCATCATCGCCACCCCGGGTAGCGGCCCCAACCCGTAGTGCCGCAGGATCTTGGCCCCGGCGACGAAGGTGTCGCCGGGGTAGACCGGGACGTTGCTGGCTTGCACGTCGGAGTTCACCACCGACCCGGCCACCGACTCCAGCACGGCATCAGGCAGCAGGCTCAGCACGGGCGCGATCGAGCCGACCATGTCGATCGCGCGCTCTTCGCGCTTGCTCGTCATCTGCGACCGGACGGCCTTGATCCGGGTTTCCGGGTCGACGATCCCGATCGGCGCAGCCAGGTTGACTCCGGCGAAGCGGTTGCCGCCGGCCGGATCGTCCTGGGACCGCAGGTTGACCGGCACCGCCATCGGCAGCGTCTCCAACGGGATGCCCTTGGCGTCGTGGTACCGCCGCAGCGCCGCGCACAACCCGGCCAGATAGGCGTCGTTGATCGAACCACCGGCGGCCTTGGCCGCCCGGTGCAGATCCGCGAACGGAATGTCGATCGCCTCTGAGCGCGAAGACAAGCTGCGCCGACGCAACAACGGTGAGTGGTGGGCGGCCGGACTCATCACCCGGGCACCGGACATCGCGTAGTCCACCACGCCGCTGACCGCCGAGACCGGATCGCGCACGACCTTGCTCGCCACTCGGGCGGCCTGCCCGAGCGCGCCAAGAACGCCACCGGCAATCGATCCGGGAAGTCGGTTGATGCCCTGGCGCATCAGGTCATTGGGTGAGAGGTCCTGCGGAATGGGCAGTGGCGCCGCGGCGGTGGGTTCCGGATCGCGTTCGAGGTCGTAGATGCTGGCGAACATCTCGACCCCGCCGACACCGTCGGTCACCGCGTGGCTCAGGTGCAGGATGGTGGCGGCTCGGCCGTCGGCCAGACCCTCGACCAGCGTGGCGCTCCACAGCGGCCGGGTGATGTCCATCGGCGATTGCAAAGCCACCTCGGCCAGGTCGAAAACATCACGCACCGTGCCCGGTGCGGGCACCCGGACCCGGCGCACGTGATAGTCGAGGTTGAAGTCGGGGTCGACGACCCAGCGCGGGGCGGCTGTGGGCAGGGTGGGCATGACGACCTTCTGCCGCAGCCGAAGCACCTTGCGTGACGCATAGTCGAGGCGGGCGCGGAAACGGTCCCAATCCGGTGCGGTGTCGAGGATCTCGACGCCCATGATCCCGGACCGGGTGCGCGGATTCGCCTCTCCTCGATGCAACAGCTGGTCGACGGCACTCAGCTCTTCGGGTAGTCCGGCCGCGTCCAACTCCGGCACGTCACTCATCACGCGGTCCCTCTCCCGTCCCCTGGCCACCAGTGTGGCGTCCACGCTAGTCCGCTGCCGCCGCCCCGGGAGGGCTTTGCCGGGCGTCCGTCGCGCGTCGCCCGCCTCACGCCGAGGTACGGGTTTCGTCGATCGGCGGAAGGTGTTTGTCCGTGCGGTTCGAGCAGCCCACGTGGTGCATATCTGTTTCGGCAACGACACCCACGCGGTGTAAATTGTGGTGGTCCGACTTGCCCCCGTGGCGCAACGGATAGCGCATCCGGTTTCTACCCGGTCGGTTGCAGGTTCGAATCCTGTCGGGGGTGCCATGTCTCGTTCGTTTGACGTGCGCTCTCGTTCTTGAGCGCACCGTACCCCGCACATCCGGCAACTCCATGTCGGTCGAGTGCTCGCTCAATAGTTCGGTTGACCCCCTCATGCGGCACGAAGCCAATCTCCACCGCCGGAAGATTCACGTGCACTAAGGTCTGTCTGTCCTGGTAGTCGACAGTTCGGAGACGACATGAGCACCTATCGGACGATCGTCGTCGGCACCGACGGCTCGGACTCGTCGTTACGGGCGGTCGACCGCGCCGCCACGGTGGCCGCGCAGGAGAGCGCGAAGCTCATCATCGCGAGCGCCTACCAACCCGTGGTCGAGAAGGGCGGCTGGTCCAGGCCGCCGTCGCATGACCATGTGGTCGACACCCGCGCCGCCGACAGTCTGGGCAGCGAGGGCTACAAGATGCACGGCGCTGCCCCGGTCTACGAGATCCTTCAGGTGGCCCGCGACCGGGCGAAGGCCGCGGGGGCCGCCGACATCGCCGAGCGTGCCGTGGAAGGTGCGCCGGTCGACGCACTCGTGAAGCTGGCCAAAGAGGTAAACGCGGATCTGATCGTCGTCGGTGACATCGGGCTGGACTCGGTCGCCGGACGCCTGTTGGGCTCGGTGCCCGCCACCATCGCCCGTCGAGTCAAGATCGACATCCTGATCGTGCACACCGCCGACTGAGGCGGGCGCTGTCACCGCCGGCGTGATGGCCTACTGCCGGTGATCTCGGCAAGCAAACCGCTCACCGCCTGACCGCGTTTTCCGCCGCGGTCGGTTCCCGAGACGAAATACGTTCGAGGCAACCAGTTCTCGACGCCGTCGCGCCGCGCGTGCTGCCTCGTTGGGGGCTAAAAATTCCATTTGGGAAGCAACTGTGAGGAAGATCAAGATTCCTTAATGGAACGTTGTTGATCCACTAAGGGGCTGTTACGTTCATCCGGTTGACAGCGCGGTCGGGGCGTTTCTCCGTCGGCGTGCGCCGATCCGGAGAGGTGGATGTGCCGTGGCGACGGTATTTCGGCTGGCGAAACGCTTCTGGATTCCGTTGGTTCTGGTGGCCGCCGTGGCCGTCAGCGGATTCGCGATGAACCGCATGCACGGCATCTTCGGCACCCACATCACGACCGATCCCGGAGCAGCCGCCGGCGACGACATCGTCGAGTTCAACCCCAAGCGCGTGGTCTACGAGATAACCGGGCCCAGCGGGACCAGCGGCCACGTCAGCTACCTCGATGCCGATGCCCAACCCCACACGGAGAGTTTCAGCTCGTTGCCTTGGCGGCACGAAGTAATCACCACCCTGCCCACGGTGTTCGCCAACGTGGTCGCCCAAGGAGACAGCGAAGTGATCAGCTGCCGGATCGTCGTCAACGGTGAGGTCCGAGACGACCAGACCGTGACCCAGCACAACGCCCAGGCCTTCTGCTTGGACAAGGCCGCATGAGCAACCACAGCGCCACCACTGAACGCAAGGGCATCGCCCGCGTCATCCGCGTCGCCGCCGTCCCGATCATCCTGGCCTGGGTGGTGCTCGTCGTCGTGCTGAACGCGCTGGTCCCCCAGCTCGAGGTGGTCGGCCACGAGCATTCGGTGTCGCTGTCACCGCAGGACGCCCCGGCGCTGGTGGCGATGAAGAAGATCGGTGAGCGCTTCGACCAGTTCGACTCCGACACCATCGCCATGGTGGTGCTCGAAGGTGACGAGCCGCTGGGCACCGAAGCCCACCACTATTACGACGAGCTGGTCCGCACCCTGCAGGCCGACACCAAACACGTTCAGCACGTTCAGAATTACTGGGGCGACCTGATCACCGCGGCGGGCTCGCAGAGCACCGACGGCAAAGCCGCCTACGTTCAGGTGAACCTCGCCGGCAACCAGGGCGAGACGCTGGCCAACGAATCGGTCGCCGCGGTCCGAAAGATCATCGACGAATCCCGTCCGCCCGCAGGCGTGAAAGCCTATGTCACCGGCCAGGGTCCGCTCACCACGGACATGAACGAGGCCGGCGACAAGAGCATGATCAAGATCACCTTCGTGACGATCGCCGTGATCGCGGTGATGCTGATCGTGGTCTACCGGTCGATCGCCACGATGTTGCTGATGCTCATCGTGGTGCTGCTGGAGATGTCGGCCGCGCGCGGTGTGGTGGCGGCCATCGGTCACGCCGGACTGCTCGGCTTGTCGACCTTCTCGGTGAGCCTGCTGACCTCGTTGGCCATCGCGGCGGGCACCGACTATGCGATCTTCCTCGTCGGCCGCTATCAGGAGGCGCGGCAGAAGGGTCAAGACCGAGAAGCCGCGTACTACACCGCTTTCCACGGTGTCGGCCACGTCATCCTCGGTTCCGGGCTCACGGTTGCCGGCGCCATGTTGTGCCTGCATTTCACCCGATTGAACTACTTCAGCTCGATGGGCATCCCGAGTGCCATCGGCATGTCCGTGGTGGTGCTGGCCTCGCTCACCCTGGCGCCGGCGATGCTGGTCGCGGGCAGCCGGTTCGGCCTGCTCGACGCCAAGCGCACGCTCCGCTCCCGCGGCTGGCGCCGGCTCGGCACCTCGGTGGTCCGTTGGCCGGTCCCCATCCTGGTTGCGGCAATCGCCGTCGCACTCATCGGGCTGCTGG
Organism: Mycobacterium sp. E802; assembly: GCF_001666875.1. NCBI lineage: Bacteria > Bacillati > Actinomycetota > Actinomycetes > Mycobacteriales > Mycobacteriaceae > Mycobacterium > Mycobacterium sp. E802. Next base: position 87,040 of record NZ_LZJD01000046.1, on the reverse strand, counting down.
CCCTGCCCGGCTACCAGACTTCCTACAACGAACGGTTGTACATCCCCAAGGATCTCCCGTCGAACGTCGGATACGCCGCGGCCGAACGGCATTTCACCGCTGCTCGGATGAACCCCGACCTGCTGCTCGTGGACGCGGGGCGGGACTTGCGCAACCCCGCCGACATGATCGTGCTCGACAAGATTGCCCGAGAGTTGATCCGGGTGCCCGGCGTGGCCCGTGTGCAGAGCATCACCCGGCCGCTGGGCCGGCCCATCGCGCACAGCTCGGTGCCGTTCCAGGTGAGCATGCAATCGGTGTCGATGACCGAGAACCTGCAGTTCCTGCGCGAACGCATGGGCGACATGAACACGCTCACCGATGATCTCGGCCGGATGATCGCGATCATGGAGAACATGCTGGGCTTGATGAACCGGATGACGGACATCACCCACGAGCTCACGGCGAGCATGAACGAGATGCAGGCCAGCACCAACGAAATGCGGGATCACATGGCTGATTTCGACGATTTCATGCGGCCGATGCGCAACTATCTGTACTGGGAACCGCACTGCTACGACATCCCGATGTGCCACTCCATGCGATCGCTGTTCGACGGGCTCGACGGCATCGACACCATGACCGAGACCCTCTCGGACTCGGTGAAGAACATGAACGAGATGGATCAGCTGATGCCACAGCTGGTGGCGCAGCTGCCACCGATGATCGCGATCTCGAAGTCCATGCAGGGCACCATGAAAACGATGTTCAGCACGTTCAACGGGCTGGTCGACCAGATCGGCAAGATGACCGATACCGCATCGGTGATGGGCCAGGCGTTCGACGATGCCCGCAACGACGACTCGTTCTACCTGCCACCCGAGGCATTCGACAACCCCGACTTCAAACGCGGGCTGGATCTCATGGTGTCACCGGACGGGCAGGCCGCACAGTTCATCATCACCCATGACGTGGATCCGGCTACCACAGAAGGGATTTCGCACGTCGACCCGATCCTGAAGACGGCCCGGGAGGCAATCAAGACCACGCCGCTGGCCGACGCCAAGATCTACCTCGGCGGGACGGCGGCAACCTACAAGGACATTCAGGTCGGTGCCCAGTGGGACCTGCTGATCTCGGCCGTCGGCGCCATCACCCTGATCTTCATCGTGATGCTGGTGATCACCCGCGCGTTGATCGCCTCGTTCGTCATCGTCGGCACCGTGATCCTGTCGCTGGCCGCCTCATTCGGGCTGTCGGTGCTGGTGTGGCAGTATCTGCTGGGCATCGACCTGCACTGGATGACCTTGGCGTTCTCGGTGATCATCCTGCTGGCGGTCGGCTCGGACTACAACCTGCTGGTGGTCTCGCGGATGAAAGAGGAGATCGGCGCAGGCATCAACACCGGGATCATCCGGGCCATGGGCGCCACGGGCGGTGTGGTCACCGCCGCCGGCCTGGTCTTCGCGTTCACGATGGCGTCGATGGCCACCAGCGATCTGATCGCGATCGGGCAGGGCGGTACCACGATCGGCCTGGGCCTGCTGTTCGACACCCTGGTGGTGCGCTCGCTGATGACCCCGACGATCGCCGCGATCCTCGGCCGCTGGTTCTGGTGGCCACTGCCGGTGCGCCAGCGGCCCGCGCGCTTCCTGTCCGACCGGACCGCCCCGATACCGGTGGCCAGACGGTGATCGACGGTTCGCCGGGCGACCGCGTGGCTATCATCTGCGCATGAGCACAGGCGAGCTCTCGGCTACACAGGCACGCACCCGTGGTGCGATCATCGAGGCCGCCGCAGCCGTTCTGGCCGACGATCGCACGGCAACCCTGCCTGACATAGCCAGGGCGGCCGGGGTCGGCCGCACCACGGTGCACCGCTACTTCCCCGATCGGGAGTGCCTGATCAACGAGACCATCGTCGATTCGGTACGGGTGGTGGGCGAGGCCGTCGCCGCGGCCGCACCCGAGGAGGGATGTCCGGTCGACGCGATGCGCCGGGTGATCAACGCGATGATCTCGGTCGGCAACCGGATTCTGTTCCTGTTCAACGATCCCGCGGTGACGCGCGATATGCCACCGGAGGCATTGCCGGACTCCAAGAGGCTGATCAGCCTGATCGAGCGTGGCCAGGCCGAGGGGGTGTTCGACCCGGAATCGAGTGCGTTGTGGATCGAGCACGCGCTCTTCGGCCTGGTCAACTGGGCCTGTCAGGACTCCAAGGAAGGTCTGATGCCGCGGCATGCGGCCGCCCCTGCGGTCATCCGGACGTTCGAGCGTGGCATACGGACCCGCGACTGATCACCGCGTCGCGGCGAAGTCCTCGGCGAGAAACTCCAGCAGCACCCGGTTGAACTCGTCGGTATGACTCATCGGGATGCCGTGGGGTCCGCCTTCGATGACGTGGAGACGGCTGTCGCGCAGTGCGCCGTGGGTGCGCATCCCGGAACCGGCGAACGGCACCGTGGTATCCGCGTCGCCGTGGATCACCAGACCGGGCACCGTCACCCGCGGCAGATCTTCGCGGAAGTCGGTGTTGCCGAATGCGGTCAGGCAGGCCAGCGCGGCGTTCTTACTGGCCTGCCGGCACATCGCCACCGCCTGCTGGCGTTGCTCCTCGCTGACCGCCAGTTGTCCGCCTGCAGAGAACACGTCGGTCATCATCTCGTCGTAGAACTCGTCTTGGTTCTTCGTCAGCGACAGCGCCATCTGAGCGGCCTGGGTTTTGCTCAGCGGCCCCTCGGGATTGTCCTTGGTGTGCAGCATGTACGGCGTGACCGACGACGCGAACACCACACTGCGCACGCGGGCAGTGCCTTTGCGTGCGCAGTAGCTGGCGACTTCACCGCCACCCATCGAGAATCCGACCAGCGTCGTATCGCGTAGGTCGAGTTCTTCCATCAGTGCCGACAAGTCGTCGGACAGGCTTTCGTACGTGTAACCCACCAGGGACGTGTCACTGCGCCCGAATCCGCGGCGGTCATAGGTGATGACGCGGTAGCCCGCCGATTGCAGGGCCTGGACCTGAGGAGACCAGGATTCCCCGGTCAGCGGCCAGCCGTGGATCAACACGACCGGCCGTCCCGGGCCGCCGGTGTCCTCGACGTGCAGGTCGATCGAACGAAGCAGACCGCGATAGGCGGTGACCGCCGTCATGAGCAGGATCTCCCTCCGGTCGGCTCGGTGAATGGCGCTGTCCGGATAGATAATTCAGCGGGTTGTGACGGCCGACCAGGGCAGTGCATTACCCGCACGCCGCGTGCCGAAACCTGCCGTCGGGTCGGGACCGGCGCTCATCCCGGGTCTGCCGCACCTGGGTTGTCGGTGTCGACCAGCGCACGATAGGCCGCGGTGAAGGCCGTGGCCCCGCGGAGGAGATCGTCGCGCTCGCTGTGTCCGACGACGGCGGTGACCTCGCGAAACAGCGCGACTCGATGTTCTACCAGATCCTGCAAAACGGCTCTTCCCTCGTCGGTCAGGTCCAGGCGGGTGGCGCGCCGGTTCTGCGGGGAGACACCGCGGGTGATCAGTCCGGACTCCGTGAGCCGGTCTGCCAGCCTGCTGGCCGTCGACACCGCAACCTGTAAGGCCTGGGCCAGCTCGCTCACCAGGCAGGGTCCGGTGCGTCCCAGTGACTGCAGTGCCCGCAGGGACGACAGGCCGACGCGCTTCTCGAAATGCTCAAGGGCCATGACGTTGACGGCGAGCAGGCCGCGGGTGGCGCGTTCGAGCTGTACGGCGTACTCGTCGGCGTCGTCCGTCGTACCGCGGTCTGTCAGCAAACGTTCAGCTTTCACGATCCGGCCAGTTTAGTTGCAGTTCGCAAGTTGTGCATTCCGCAGAACTTCCCGGTTTGGACAAATTCTGCCGGGGAACCCTTGCGCTATCCATCCGGCAGATCGTCCGGCAGCACCGAAGAACAGAGGGCAATGGCCAGAGTTGTTCGCGACGCGATCGAGGAACCGCATGTGTTGCGGGAGTATGCGCTGCTGGCCGACGGGCAGCGTGGGGCCCTGATCGGTCCGCGTGGCGACGTGTGCTGGATGTGCGTGCCGGGATGGGATGACGACGCGGTGTTCTCCTCCTTGATCGGCGGCCGAAGCGTTTACGCGATCACCCCGGCCGAGCAATTCGTCTGGGGCGGGCATTACGAAGAAGGCAGTCTGATCTGGCGCTCCCGGTGGGTCACCCGCGACAGCATCATCGAATGTCGCGAAGCCCTGGCCTATCCCGGTCACACCCGGCGGGCGGTTCTGCTACGTCGGCTCATGGCAGTCCGCGGGGACGCCCGGGTGGAGGCGGTGTTCTCCCCGGCGGCCGGCTTCGAACGGCGAGCCATGACACATCTGGTCCGCGATCACGACGGTCGTTGGCATGCCATGGTCGGCGAATTGCAGATGCGGCTGTCCGGACTGTCGCACGCCACGGTGTCCCGGGACAGCGGTGTCGCCCTGTGTGCCGAGCTGCAAGTGCCCGAGGGCGGCTCCCTCGACACCGTGGTCGAGTTTTCGCTGCCTGGTCCTGCCGAACCGCCTCCCGATCCCGATGCGTTGTGGCGGCGTACCGAAAACCGCTGGCGTGCCGACGTTCCCGCGTTCAGTACCAGCATCGCCGCCAGTGACGCGCGGCATTCGTACGCGGTACTCAAGGGCATGACCGCTGCCGGCGGCGGCACCGTGGCCGCGGCCACGATGAGCCTGCCCGAACGCGCCGACGCCGGACGTAATTACGACTACCGGTACGTGTGGATCCGCGATCAGTGCTACATCGGACAGGCCGCCGCTGTCGACGCCGCCCATCCTCTGCTCGACGATGCCGTCGACTTCGTGGTCCAACGGTTGTCCAGCGACGGGCCCGACCTCAAGCCGGTCTACACCGCCAACGGCGGGCCGGTGACCGACGAAAGCTCGTTACGGCTACCCGGATATCCCGGCGGTTCCGACATTCTCGGCAACCGAGCCCAGCACCAGTTCCAGCTCGACGTCTTCGGCGAGGCGCTGCTGTTGTTCGCGGCTTCGGCCCGCCACGGTCACATCGACGCCGAGCTACACCGTGCCGTCCAGACAGCCGTCGCCGCGATCGGATCGCGATGGCAACAGCCGGATGCCGGTGTCTGGGAGACCGAAACGCGGCGGTGGACCCATTCCCGGCTGACGTGCGTGGCCGGGCTACGTGCCATCGCACCGTTCATCCCGTCCCCCGAAGCCGCCGCCGCCGAGTCGCTGGCCGACACCATTCTTGCCAGCACTGCCGACTGTCGGCACCCGAGCGGCCGTTGGCAACGCGCGCCCGACGACCCACGCGTCGACGCGGCGCTGCTGGTCGCCGCGATCCGCGGCGCCGTCCCTGCCGACGATCCGCTCAGCGTCGGCACCGTGGGCGCCGTCGGCGCCGAGCTCACCGACGACGGCTTCGTCTACCGCTTCCGCCACGACGACCGGCCGCTGGGGGCCGCCGAGGGCGCATTTGTGTTGTGCGGCTTCTGGTCTGCCCTGGCCAACCATCAGCTGGGCAACGAGGTGGCCGCCGTCCGCCACTTCGAGCGAAACCGTGCGGTCGGGGGGCCACCGGCGTTGTTGTGCGAGGAATTCGACGTGGTGGAACGTCAACTTCGCGGCAACATCCCACAGGCATTCGCCCACGCACTTCTCATCGAAGCCTCACTACGGCTGGCCGACAGGCCGGCCACTCACCGAAAGGAGTCGCCGTGTCCACCAGATCATCTCGATCACCCCGCACCGTCGTAATCACGGGGGCCAGCGGCGGCATCGGACGCGCCGCAGCGCGGGCATTCGGGTCCCGCGGGGATCGTGTCGCACTGCTGGCGCGCGGCGCCGCAGGCCTGGCAGCCGCCGCCGAGGAAGTCCACAAGGCCGGCGGCCAAGCCATTCAGGTGATCACCGATGTCGCCGACCCGGATCAGGTCGACGCGGCCGCCACCGAAGTCGAAGAGACGTTCGGGCCCATCGACGTCTGGGTCAACGACGCGTTCTCTTCGGTGTTCGCGCCGTTCGCCACCATCACTCCCGAGGAGTTCCGGCGAGTCACCGAGGTGACCTACCTGGGTTTCGTATACGGCACCATGTCCGCGCTGGCTCGCATGCGTCCCCGCGACGCAGGCACCATCATTCAGGTCGGCTCGGCTCTGGGTTTTCGGTCGATTCCGCTGCAGTCGGCATACTGCGGCGCCAAGCACGCCATCAACGGTTTCACCGAGTCGTTGCGCGTCGAGCTCCTGCACGAAGGCAGCAACGTCCACGTCACCGTGGTGCAGATGCCGGCCGTGAACACCCCGCAGTTCTCCTGGGTGCGCTCGCGACTGCCGCGCCGGCCACAACCGGTTCCGCCCATCTACCAACCCGAGATCGCAGCCAAGGCAATCACTTTCGCTGCCGATCACCCGACCCGGAAAGAGTACTGGGTCGGGCTCAGCACGGCGGCCACGATCGTCGGCCAGCGGTTGATGCCCTCGGTGCTGGACAGATATCTGGCCAGAACCGGTTACGACAGCCAACAGACCGACGAACCCGCCGACGACCAGCGACCGGACAACCTGTTCTCCCCACTGGACGGCGACGCCGGAACCGACCATGGCGCGCACGGAGTCTTCGACGACCGGTCACACCGCCACTCACCGCAACAGTGGCTCCGCCAGCACGCGGCCCCGGTCGGCGCCACGGCAGCCGGCGCGGTCGCGATGGCCGCGGCCGGCTGGAACCTCCGCCACGCCAACGAATCCCAAGATAAGGACCCGTCATGAATCCCGTCAGAGCCGCCGTGCGGGCGATCCGCACCGGACGCTTCGAACGAACGCTGTCGGCACTCACCGCCGCCGGTGCGGCCATCACCACCGCCGAGATCTACCTGTCCCACGATGCCGCCAGCTTCGGCAACCGGATGATGTACTGGCCGGTCGTCATCGTGCCGACCGCCGTTCCCGCCGGGGTGGCGTCGTTCCTCTCCGCCCGCGCCGCACACACCGTGCTGCCCGCCGCCAGTGTGCTGATCATCGCCAACGGTCTGCAGGGGACATATCTGCACCTGCGTGGTGTCCGGCAACGGCCGGGTGGGTTGACGAAATACAACATGGAGTCCGGTCCGCCGACGTTCGCTCCCCTGCTCGCCTCGCTGGTAGGTGGCATGGGCCTGCTGGCCGCGGTGCTGCGCCGCGAGCAATTCCCGAGCGAAGGTGGTTGAGGCTGATGTGGTTTCGTACGACGGAACACCAGGGCGTAACCCCGCAGGGTCGGGGCAGGTTCGCCGGATTCGATGTGTTGGCCCGGGCCGACGACTGGGATCAGGTGACAGCCGGAGCCGTGCTGTCCCGGCTGGCGCTGCCTGCGAGCCTGGCCTTCTTCACCCCGGCGGAGGTCGGGGTGGCCAAACCGATGTTGGATCTGCTGCTGGCCCAGGACGGTGAACCGCGGGTGCCGGTGCTGGCCATGATCGACGCGCGGCTGGCGACCGACGAAACCGACGGCTGGCACTACGACGACATGCCCGAGGACCGGCAGGCCTGGCGCGACAGCCTGGCCGGCCTCGATGCCGACGCCCACATGCGTTATCGGGCCGGTTTCGCCGAACTCGACGACCACCGCCAGGCCCGGCTGCTCCAGGACGTCCAGGATCTGGCCCACCGCGGTGAGACGTGGCACGGCACCTCCGCGGGCCATGTCTGGAGTTTGTGGACCCGATTCGCGTGCACGGCCTTCTACTCACATCCGTGGGCCTGGAACGAGATGGGCTTCCCCGGCCCGGCCTACCCGCGCGGTTATCTCAACCCCGGCATCAACGCCCGCGAACAATTCGAGGTGGGTGACCATCGGCCCGCCGATCCGGTGCCGTTCGCGGTGCGCGTCGAGCGGGCCCGCCGTCTCGACGACGACCTGCCCGACCGGAGTACCGATGGATAGCTTGGCGGCGGTGCGCCGCCGCAACGCCTCGGCGTGGCTGATTCCCAACGACGGGTCGCGCACCAACCACCGGTTGAGGGCCGATATGCGCCGCTACCAGGCGGACGACGAGGTCGATGTGGTGATCGTCGGCGCCGGGGCGGGTGGTGCGACGCTGGGTCAACGCCTGGCCCGCGCCGGATGGTCCGTGGTGCTCATCGACGCGGGCCCATTCTGGAACCCCGATACCGACTGGGTCAGTGATGAACGCGGGTCGCACGGTCTGTATTGGACCGACCCGCGTCAGATCGGTGGCGCCGACCCGGTTCCGTTGGGCTCGAACAACTCTGGCCGTGGCGTGGGTGGATCGATGGTGCACTACGCCGGTTACACGCCCCGGTTCCACCCGTCCGACTTCCACACCCACAGTCTTGACGGAGTCGGCGCCGACTGGCCGATCGACTATGACGACCTGCGCAGCTACTACGAGCAGATCGAGGCGGAATTGCCGGTGGCCGGCCAGGATTGGCCGTGGGGTGACCCCCACAGTTATCCGCACCGCCCGCATCCGGTCAGCGGCAACGGCTTGGTGGCGCTGCGCGGAGCCCGTGCCCTGGGCATCGACATGCGAGTGGGTCCGGTGGCGATTCCCAACGGACGCTTCGGGAACCGGCCACACTGCATCTACCGTGGCTTCTGCATCCAGGGCTGCAAGGTCAACGCCAAGGCCAGCCCGTTGATCACCCATATCCCGGACGCCCTGGCCCACGGTGCCGAGATCCGGCCCGACAGCCATGTCACCCGGATCCTGGTGGACGACCGGCAGCGCCGGGCAACCGGCGTGGAATACCTGCACGACGGCACCCGGCACCGGCAGCGCGCCCGGGCGGTGGTGGTCGCCGGCTACGCCATCGAAACTCCTCGGCTGCTGCTGCTTTCGGCGACATCCGGGTACCCCGAGGGGCTGGGCAACGACCACGACCACGTCGGACGCCACGTAATGGTGCAGGGCGCTCCACAGGTGGCCGGACGCTTCGAAGACGAGATCAGGATGTACAAGGCACCGCCGCCGGAAGCCAGCACCGAGCAGTTCTACGAGACCGATCCGACCAAGCCCTACCGCCGCGGGTTCTCCATCCAGAACGTCAGCCCCTTGCCGATAACCTGGTCTGAACATGTGGCCGCACAGGGGCATTGGGGGAAGACGCTGCGCGAGTACATGCGTGACTACGTGCATTGGGCCACCCTGGGCGCGCTGTGCGAGTTGCTACCTCAGCCGGACAACCGGGTGACCCTATCGGATGAGAAAGACCGCCACGACCTTCCGGTGGCGCATTTCAGCTACAGCCAGTGCGACAACGACAAGAAGCTGATCGCCGCGGCATCCGAGGTGATGTCCGACATGCTGCGCGCGGCCGGCGCGGAGGAAGTCATCACCATCGAACGCTATGCCCATCTGGTGGGCGGTGCCCGGATGGCCTCCCGGCCCGAGGACGGCGTCATCGATCCCGAACATCGGGTGTTCGGGGTGGACCGGCTCTACGTCGTGGACGGCAGCGTGATGCCGACGCAGGGGGCGGCCAACCCGGCCCTGACCATCATGGCGTTGGCCGCGCGGGCAGCCGACCTGATGGTCGAGCATGCCGCGCACTCGTGACGAAGAGCTCCAAAAGGCAGGCCCGGCCGGCGCGGTCACCTGCGCCAGAACAGATGATGGGTGACCGCGCCGCCGGGGCTCGGGACCACATCGTGGTGGAACCGGTCGTCGAGTTCATCGGGCGACTCCCACAGTCGCGACCCGCTTCCCAGCTCGACCGGCGACACCGCGACATGCAGGGTGTCGATCAGGTCGGCGTCGAGAAACTCCCGGATGGTGCTCTCTCCCCCACCCAACCGCACGTCCTTGCCCTGCGCGGCGGCCCGAGCCTGCTCCAGCACGGTCGCCGGATCCGCGTCGACGAAATAGAACGTGGTGTCGGATAAGCGCAACGAGGGCCGCTCGTGGTGGGTCAACACGAACACCGGCGTGTGAAACGGCGGCTCCTCGCCCCACCAGCCCTGCCAGTCGGCGTGATTCTCCCACGGCCCACGGTAGGGACTGAACTTGTTGCGGCCCATGATCTCGGCGCCGATGTTGTGGTGAAAGTCCCGGGTCAGATAATCGTCCAGGCCGCGGCTCCCGCCAGGCTCCGTCCGGTTGGGCCAGCTGGCCGTGGCGCCGGCCCAAGCGAACATCGTCCCGGGATCGGCGTGACCGAACGGGCGCTCAAAGCTCTGGTTCTCACCGGCGCCGTATCCGTCGCCGGAGACGTTGAAGTTCTGGACTTTGAGCAGTTGGGCCACGTTGTCTCTCCCGTTCGGTCAGCAGTGGATGCTGATTGGACTCGGGACGAGGGTAAAACTCATCGCTCGGACCAGGCGGCTACCGCGCGGCCTCCAGTTGGCGACGGACCTCGAGCCGCCGGAGCTTTCCTGACGACGTACGAGGCAACGATCCCGGCGACATCAGCACGACGTCGGCGGGCGTGACACCGCACACCGACACCACCCGCCGGATGACGGCACTGCGAGTGGCGTCCTGTTCGGTCCCGATGAACTCCGCCGCCACCAGCAGACGCGATTGTGCAGCACCGGATTCCGTGCCGACAGCGACGACCGCTCCCTCACGGACACCGTCCACCTCGCCGACCACCTGCTCGATCTCGGTGGGAAAGATGTTGCGGCCGGCGATCGTGATGATCTCCTTGGAACGCCCACAGATCACCAGTGCACCGTCGACGAGGTAACCGATATCGCCGGTCGGGAACCACTGGCCGTTGCTGCAGGCATCGGCGGGGGGATCCCCCAGGTACGACGTCATCATCGATGAGCCCCGGATCTCGACTTCGCCGGCCGTGCCGGACTCGTCGTGCGGAGACGGGACGATGCGGACCTCCATGCCCGGCACCGGACGGCCCAGCAGCGCGTAGCGCCGGCCGGTGTCGGCGGCGTCCGGAATGTCGATGCGCAGACCCTCCCCTGGTGCTGGAATGGTCACCGCGCACGTCGACTCGGCCATGCCGTAGGAGGGCGCCATCGCTCCCGGATTGAAACCGAACCGGCTCATGCCGATGGCAAAACGATCGACACCGGCACAATCGACGGGTTCACCCCCGTTGATCGCGATCCGCACCGCGCCGAGGTCGACATCGGAGACGCGGTTGGAGAACCGGCCGAGCACCGAGTATCCGAAATTCGGCCCGGCAGTGAAGGTCGCCGACGATTCGGACAGCCACTCGGCCCATCGCAGCGGCGCTGCCGAGAAGGCGCCCGTCGGCGCGAGCCACAGCGGCATACCGGACATCGTGGACGCCAACACCATCGCCAGGCCCATGTCGTGATAGATCGGCAACCACGTACACCCGACATCGTTGCGACTCAGGGACAATCGTTGCGTCACCGCCAGAAGGTTGTTGAGCACAGCCTCGGGTGTCAACACCGCCGTGCGCGGGGTGCCGGTGGATCCGGCTGTGCCCTGCAGGATGGCCACGTCTGCGCTGTCGGGATACCGCAGTTGCGTCGAGTTCGGTGTGCGTGCGGCGTCGGCGACATCGCAGACGGTCAGCGAAGAGCCTGCATCCCGCAGCAGCTGCAGGGTGGCGCCGTAACTGAACACCGTTGTCACGCCGATGCTGCTGAACCGCGACAACGTCGCGCGCGCCCACTCCGACGGTTCGGCGCCGCGCTGGGGACGCGGAAGGATGGACACCCCGGCACCCGCCAGCCACGAACCCTGAATGGCGGCAATCAATTCCAGCGTGGGTTCGCCAACCAGCCCCACTGCGCCGGGCTGGTCCCGGTTGAGCAGGTAGGCCGCAATGTGCTCGGCGGTCCCGTGCACCTCGGGCCACGGACGGCGCTGCCAGCTGTCGCTGTCACGATCCAGGACCACCAGGTCGTGCGGCGAGCCGACCATCGCCTCCCGCAGCGCGCCTGCGAGCGGGTTCACGCTGCGCTCCTGCGGTCGATCACGGACTGCAGATCGCCGACGGTACGGCAGGTGATGAGGTCTTCCTCGCTGAGCTGAACACCGAACTTCTCCTCGATGGTCACCAGGCCCACCGCGAACGAAACCGAATCCATCCCGAGGTCGTCGACGAGACGTGTACTGGCACTGAGTGACTGACATGGCAGTTCGAGATCGTCGCGCAGGATCGAAATCAGCCCGTCGGTCACAGTGGGCGATGTGGATGAATTGGTAGCGGTCATATGTGAGTAACCGGCTGGTCGACGGGACCCAGCCTCACCTTTCATTTGCGGTATCGGGTCAATTGATTCGATTGCAACCGACTGTCGGTCAGCCGGATTGACGATTTGGTACTCAGGTCATCCATTTGCGGGCGGTATACCGGTCGAGTTGGTAGAGCGCCATCCTGCGGTTGGACATCTCGTGCTCGCCGAGGAAGCGGCACCCGGCGAACTCACACAATCCACGCACCGTGGTGTTGCGGTGATCCGGGTCGAACATGATCCGCTCACAGTCAGGGTCGGCGGCCAAGACGCTGGCGACGATCTTGGGCAGCAGCATCGGGCCGAGACCCCGATTGACCAGCTCCTCGTCGGCGATTGCACCGTGCAGACCCAGATCGTGCGGCTCACTGTCATACCGGTCGGCAATGGAATCTTTGGCGGCACGGTAGATTTCGAGGTAGCCACGGTCGACTCCACCGATGCTCAGAATGAGCGGCAGCGAATAATCGCCCTCCACCTGCGCTTTCAGATGGCGGCGCCAGCGCCCGACCGGCCAGTCGTACTCCCAGGTCTCGGCCAGGTGCGGCCGATTCATCCACTCGGCGATCAGGGCAGCGTCGCTGTCCGTGGCCACCCGAATCGCGCTTGGCCGCAACAGTTGTGGAACCGGCGGAGGCGGGGTGCGCCGTACGGCATCGGAAACGTTCTTCAGCTCCCGGGGAAGCACCGGGTACTCCGTCGGGTGGTTGTCGCTGCGCGTCAGAGATTCGGCCACGGAGCCCTCCACCCGGGATGGCGCGTCGGTCACGCCGTGCGCTGCATTCGAGGGAATGCCTCACCAGTTGCGCTGTGCTGCAGCACTTCATCGCACGTCAAATGCCATCCCCCTATGTCCGGCACAGGCCGGGGCGCGCCACCCATGTGTGTGCGGCACACCCCGACCCGCAGCCTCCTCAGATCAGCGAGGGTGACATTAACCAATACTTTTCCGGCGGTGGGGAGTCCCTTTCGGTACACAGGCCGGCCTCTGATGAAACCCAAAACAACCGTCAATATTCAAAACGGTTTCAAAAATGCAGTACAACAGCCCTTTTCACAGCCGCTGGATGCACTACGCGCTTCAGATCGAGGCGGGCATGCCTCGGCCGGCAGGAGACGTGAAATGCGACGAGATCGAGTCACTTCCGCGAATGCTGTTGCGAAGCAGGCGGGCCGGTTGTGGTCGACTTTCTCCGCCGAAAGGCTCGTCTCAGCCAATTCCCAACCGGCGCAGCCGCACCATATGTGGGCTATCCCACACTCTGCGGGCTGATCCGGCGTCACGGTGCCGGCGGTGGGCCCCAGATCGCCTGCAGCATTGCGATCGTGTCCAGTGTCTCGGCGACATCATGAACTCGCATGACATCGACGCCGGCCGACCATGCGGGCGCGACAACGGCCAGCGATCCCGCCAGTCGGCCGTCAACGGCGCGTCCAGTGACGTTGCCGACGAACGATTTTCGGCTCACTCCGAGCAACACCGGAAAACCGTGATTGCAGAGCTCAGGAAGCCGGCGCAGCAATTCCAGGTTATGCCGAGGGGATTTGCCGAATCCGATGCCTGGGTCGATCCACACCGGAGCGGCGCCGCCGGCGGCAGCCGCCTGCGCGACCCCGGTGACAAGGGACGTCACTGCGCTGACCACGTCCTCGTACTCCGGGACCACTTCGGCCAGCACCGGCACTGTGTGCGCGTGCATGCTCACATAGCCGACGCCGAGCCGGCCGGCAACGTCGCCAAGTTTGCCCGAGACGTCGTTGATGATGCCGGCACCGGCCAGCACCGCCCCTTCGGCCACCTCGCGATTGCGGGTGTCCACCGACACCGTGCCCAGGTGGGCAAGTGCAGCGACGACTGGAAGCACGCGGTTGCGCTCTTCGTCGATCGACACCGGCGTTGCCCCCGGGCGAGTGGATTCCCCACCCACGTCAACCGCCCACGCCCCGGCTTCGAACATCCTTCGCCCCGCCGCGATCGCCAACGCGGTGACATCGAACCTGCTTTCGACCCAGAAAGAGTCGGGAGTGGCGTTCAGCACCCCCATCACCTTCATCTGGCCGGGATTGGACCGCCCGTTCATCACGGTCTGATCAGGCAGACAGTTCCGGCGACCAATACGCCAGCATCTCCGCAAACGTTTCGAAAGCCGGTCTCGAAACACCATAGGGCGCTTCAAAATGCACGCTCAACGGGAAGCCGAGGTCCACCATCCCGTCGATCACCCGCTTGTAGAGGTCAACCAGCGCTCTGCGTTTGGCGTCGGGCTCACTGGTGGCGAGTTGCCGAACAAAGGCCTGCTCCCGAGCAACGGCCTCATTGCCCGGGTCCTGGATCAGCCAATCGATGAGGCCCACCTTGCTCTCCAGCTTCGGCACGAAACCGAACGACAGCAGAACCTCTGGCCGGTGGTCGCTTTCCAGGGCGTATCGCTGCAGAAACTCGACCACCGCATCGGAGTACAGCAGCTGCGTCATGGCGAACGTGGCGCCCTGATCGCATTTGAAAGTGAAGCGACCCTGCTCGGCATCGCGGGTCGGGATCAGGATCACCCCGCGGTTCTCGACAAGGCTGTCGAACTTGGCCAGTGCGTCAGTCGGCGTGACGCCGGAGCCTTCACCGTCGCTCATTGTGCGCGGCACACCGACGAAGATCACGCCGTCGAAACCCGCCGCGCTCAAGTCCGTCAGCCGATCCCGCAACACGGCCTCGTCGGAGAACGACGTGACCTGTGTGCACAAGCCACGCACACCCGGAAGCTCTGTTTGGATCGCCTGCCAGTAATCCAGAACGTCCATCTTGGGCTTCATCTCTATTGGGCGGTCACCATCCTCGGTGATCATCGCCGGGAGCATGACGTGCCCGAGACGTCCTGCCATGCCGCTCTCCGCGGAGAGCCGCGCCACCTTTTGCGCCTCCTCCAAAGCGTGGTCGACTCCGAGGTCGATGTTGGGTGGCACCAACTCGAGCGCGACGGTGTTCAAGGGCACACGTACCTCCAAAGCAGCCACCGCACTATCCGACGACGACCAGGAGATCGCCACCTTCAACCTGAGCGGTCTGCGCGACCGCGATTCTGTTGACCGTGCCGGATCCAGGCGCGGTGATGGCTGCTTCCATCTTCATGGCCTCGATGGTCGCGATGGACTGGCCGGCTTCGACCACCTGGCCCTCGACGACATTGACCGAAACCACGCCTGCGAAGGGCGCACCAACATGGGCAGAGTTGTTCCGGTCGGCCTTCTCGGCGGCCGGGACCTCGCTGGCAATGCTGCGGTCGCGCACCACGATGGGCCGCAGCTGTCCATTGAGGATGCACATCACGGTGCGCATTCCCCGCTCATCGGATTCTGAGATCGCCTCGAGCCCGATCAGCAATTCGACACCGGGATCCAGTTTGACCCGATGTTCCTCGCCGTGGCGCAGACCGTAGAAGAACTGATTGGCGCTCAATCGTGAAGTGTCACCGTACTCGTCGCGATGCGCCTCGAACTCTGCCGTGGGGCCGGGGAACAACAACCGATTGAGAGCCGCCTGCCGTTTGGGTCCCGGTGCGGCCAATAAGGTTTCATCCTCAGCGGACAGATCCTGGACTGACTGAGCCGGGCCCCGACCATCGAGCGCTTTGGTGCGCAGGGGTTCCGGCCATCCTCCGGCAGGATCTCCGAGTTCGCCCCGCAGGAACCCGATCACGCTGTCCGGAATGTCGTAGCGAGCCGGGTCGGCGGCGAATTCCTCGGCGCCCACGCCCGCGCCGACAAAGGACAAGGCGAGGTCGCCCACCACTTTGCTCGACGGGGTGACTTTCACCAACCGGCCCAACATCCGGTCAGCAGCAGCGTAATTCGCTTCGATGTCCTCGAAGCGGTCACCAAGGCCCAGAGCAATGGCCTGTTGCCGCAGGTTACTCAGCTGTCCCCCGGGGATCTCGTGGGTGTAGACCCGCCCTGTGGGTGCCGGCAACCCCGATTCGAACGGCGCGTAGACACGGCGCAGCGCCTCCCAGTACGGCTCAAGGTCGCACACGGCGTCCAGAGACAATCCCGTGTCGAACTGGCTGTGCGCGGCGGCAGCCACGATCGAGGACAACGACGGCTGACTTGTGGTGCCGGCCAACGGGGCTGCGGCACCGTCGACGGCATCGGCCCCGGCGTTCCACGCCGCGACATAGGTGGCCAGTTGTCCACCCGGGGTGTCGTGGGTGTGCACGTGCACCGGCAGATCGAACCGTGATTTCAGAGCGCTCACCAGCGTGGCCGCGGCAGGTGCGCGCAGCAGCCCGGCCATGTCCTTGATGGCCAGCACATGCGCTCCGGCCTCGATGATCTCCTCAGCCAACCGTAGGTAGTAGTCGAGCGTGTACAGACGTTCGCCAGGGTCGGAGAGGTCGCCGGTGTACGACATCGCGACTTCTGCAATGGTCGTGCCGGTGTCGCGGACTGCATCGATGGCCGGACGCATCGAGTCCACGTTGTTGAGCGCGTCGAAAATCCGGAAGATGTCGATCCCGGTCGCCGCTGCTTCATCGACGAATGCACGCGTCACTGTCTCCGGATATGGCGTATAGCCCACGGTGTTGCGGCCACGCAACAACATCTGCAGGCAGATGTTTGGCAGCGCCTCGCGCAACGCCGCCAGCCGCTCCCACGGATCCTGCTTGAGGAACCGCAGGGCGACGTCGTAGGTCGCACCGCCCCAGCATTCGACGGACAGCAGCTGCGGCATCATCCGCGCGATGTAGGGCGCGACGCGTATCAGGCCGCTGGTGCGCACCCGGGTGGCCAGCAGGGATTGATGTGCATCGCGAAAAGTGGTGTCGGTTACCCCAATGGCCTTACTGCTCCGCAGCCAGGTGGCGAAACCTTCGGGACCGAGTTCAGCCAACCGCTGCTTGGTGCCTGCGGGCGCAGGCAAGGTCAAATCGCACTCAGGCAGCTTGTCGCGCGGATAGACCGCCGACGGTCGCGGGCCGTGCGGCTGGTTGACCGTCACATCTGCCAGATAGTTGAGGATCTTGGTGCCACGATCCGCACTACCGCGTGCGGTGAGCAGCTGGGGTCGTTGCTCGATGAACGACGTCGTCACCCGCCCTGCGATGAAATCCGGATCGTCGAGGACGGCAGCCAGGAACGGGATGTTGGTTGCCACTCCGCGAATCCGGAATTCGGCGACCGCGCGACGGGCGCGCGCCACCGCCGTCGGGAAGTCACGCCCGCGGCAGGTCAGCTTCACCAGCATCGAATCGAAATGCGCGGCCACCTCGGCGCCGAGGTTGGTGCCACCATCAAGTCGTACCCCGGCACCGCCGGGTGACCGATAGCCCGTGATGCGTCCGGTGTCAGGGCGGAAACCGTTGGTCGGATCCTCGGTGGTGATCCGGCATTGCAGGGCGGCCCCGCGAATCTTCAAGGCGTCCTGGGTTAGTCCGAGATCGGCCAGTGATTCACCTCCGGCGATCCGCAGCTGACTCGATACCAGGTCCACATCGGTGATCTCCTCGGTCACCGTGTGTTCGACCTGAATCCGGGGATTGCACTCGATGAAGACATGTTGGCCCCGATCATCGAGCAGAAACTCGATTGTGCCCGCACAGGAGTACCCGATCTGGCGAGCGAACGCGACGGCATCAGCGCAGATTCGTTCCCGCAGAGCGTGATCCAGGTTGGGCGCTGGCGCCAGCTCGATCACCTTCTGGTGTCGTCGCTGCAGGCTGCAGTCGCGCTCGAAAAGGTGGATGACGTTGCCCTGGGTGTCGGCCAGGATCTGCACCTCGATATGCCGCGGGTTGATCACGGCCTGCTCAAGGAAAACGGTGGGATCGCCGAACGCGGACTGAGCTTCCCGGCTGGCCGCCTCGATGGCTTCGCGAAGATCGGCCGGTTCGTTGACTCGCCGCATGCCCCGACCGCCGCCACCGGCAACGGCTTTCACGAATACCGGGAAAGTCATCGATGCCGCTGCGGTCAGCAATTCCTCGACCGAACTCGACGGGGCCGACGACGCCAGCACCGGCAGGCCGGCCTTGCGGGCCTCGGCGATGGCGCGCGCCTTGTTCCCGGTCAGCTCCAGCACATCGGCCGAGGGGCCGACAAATGTGATTCCCGCTCGCTCGCATGCCCGTGCCAGCTCGGGATTCTCGGACAGAAATCCGTACCCGGGATAGATCGCATCCGCGCCCGCCTTCAGGGCAACCCGGATGATCTCGTCGACCGACAGATAGGCGCGGACCGGATGGCCTTCGTCACCGATCTGATATGACTCGTCCGCCTTGAGCCGATGCTGAGAATTTCGGTCCTCGTAGGGATAGACGGCCACCGTCGAGAGGCCGAGTTCGTATGCCGCGCGAAATGCGCGGATCGCGATCTCGCCGCGGTTGGCGACCAGAACCTTGTCGACCACAGTTTCCTTTCAGAGCTTGGGCGAGCTATGCCAAGGCCCGTTGTGGATGCCCGCTGTAGTCACTGAGCGGACGGATGAGCGCGTTCGACGCGGCTTGCTCCATGATGTGGGCAGTCCAACCGGTTATTCGGCTCATCACGAAAAGGGGTGTGAAGCTGGGGATGTCGAATCCCATGAGGTAATAGGCCGGCCCGGTCGGGAAGTCCAGGTTCGGCTTGATCTTGGTAGCCGCGAACATGGCGCTCTCCAGCACGTTGTAGATGTCCAGCCACTGCTGGCCGTCGCGCATTGCCGCAACCTGTTGCAGAGCGACCTTCATCGTGGGTACCCGGGAGTCACCGTTCTTGTACACCCGATGACCGAATCCCATCACCTTGTCCTTGCGGGACAGCTTGCCGTGCAGCCATTCCGGGGCACGGTCGGCCGAGCCGATCTCGAGCATGTCGTGCATCACCGCCTCGTTGGCACCGCCGTGCAGTGAGCCCTTCAAGGCGCCGATGGCGGCCGTGACGGCGCTGTAGATGTCGGACTGGGTCGAGGTGACGACGCGCGCCGCGAAGGTGGATGCGTTGAAGCTGTGCTCGGCGTACAGAACCATCGACTGCTCGAAAGCAGTGACGATCACCGGGTCCGGCACCTCACCGAAGCACATGTTGAGGAAATTTTCGGCGTACCCCATGTGGCTGTGCGGAGCGACCGGTTCCAGCCCGCGCCGCCTACGCATATCTGCGGCGACGATGGTTGGTAGAACCGCGAACATCCGTAGCGACTTGGCCATGTTGGCCGAGGGGCTGCTGTCATCCTCTTCCGGATCCTCGGCGCCCAGGTAGCTGATCGCGGTACGCACCACATCCATCGGATGGCAGTTGTCCGGAAGCTTGGCCAGCAGTGACTGCATCGAGCGGTCGATCCGGCGCGACGCCCGCTCGCGCTGGGTGAACAGGGCCAGTTCCTGATCGGTGGGCAGTTCGCCGTGCCACAGCAGGTAGGCCACCTGCTCGAAGCTGCAGTGCGCGGCCAGGTCCTGCACCGGGTAACCGCGATAGGTCAGCGTGTTGGTCTCGGGCACCACCTTGGAGATGGCAGTGGTGTCGACCACCACCCCGGCCAGGCCTTTGTAAATTCGTGGTGCGGCTGAGTCGTTCGCGGTAACGGTCATCGTGTCGCCCCTTGCAGCGAAAAGTTGTAGATATCCGAGTCGAACTGGTTGTAATCGTTGTAACGCAGCAGCTCGTAGAGCCGGCTGCGATGTTGCATCTGGTCGGTGAGACCGGATTGTGTTCCTGCAGAATCGATCTCGCGCAGACCGACCTCGACGGCATGCATGGCCAGACGCAGTGTGGTGACCGGGTAGATCACCACGTTGTAACCGATCTCGGACAGCTGCCGAGTGGTCAGCAGTTCGGACTTGCCGAACTCGGTCATATTGGCCAGCAACGGAACGTCGACCGCATCCCGGAACTGCTCGAAATCCGCCGGGGTGTGCAGCGCCTCGGTGAAGATCAGGTCTGCGCCGGCATCGGCGTACGCCTTGGCCCGATCGATGGCTGCGGGGATCCCCTCGATCCCCGCCGCATCGGTGCGGGCGCAGATGACGAAATCGGGATCACGCCGGGCCGAGACAGCGGCCCGGACACGCTTCACCATCTCCGCGGTCTCGACCACCGCCTTACCGTCGAGGTGGCCGCACCGCTTGGGGTTCACCTGGTCTTCCAAGTGAAGGCCGGCCAGGCCCGCATCTTCGAGCAGCGTCACGGTGCGGGCCGCACTCATCGGTTCGCCGAATCCGGTATCGGCGTCGATGAACGTCGGAAGGTCGGTGGCCGAGGCGATCTGACCGCCGCGACCAGTGACCTCGGTCAGCGTCGTCAACCCGATATCCGGTAGACCGAGGTCCGCGGAAAGGACCGCACCGGATACGTAGACTCCGTCGAATCCGATCTCGGCGACCAACTTGGCGACCAGCGGAGAGAAGGCCCCCGGAAAGCGCAGCAGCCGGCCGGATTCCAACCCGCGGCGGAACTTCCGGCGCTTCTCGGATGCCGGAGTGGCGGCTCCGAGCAACCCGCTCGCGCTCATCGGAAAATCCCCGAGGGGACCGTCGGCGCCTTGTCCAGCACCCTCGGATCGACCCGGACATTGAGAGCGCCGAGCCCGCCGGACTTGGTGGCCGAGACGTTCTCGACCGCAGCCAGGAACCGTTGCTGCTCTTCGGCTTCCACGACACCGTCGGCCAGTTCGGCGAACTTGGCGACGTACTGCTCGCGTTCGAACGGCCGAGCGCCCAGCGGGTGAGCGTCGGCAACAGCGAGCTCGTCGACGATGGTTTCACCGCTCTTGAGGGTGATGACCGCCTTGGCGCCGAATGCCTTCTCCGCCGGGTCATTCGAGTGGTAGCGCCGGGTCCACTCCGGATCCTCGACCGTGGAGATCTTGCGCCACAGCTCGATGGTGTCCGGGCGGTGCGCCCGCTCGGGAGCATACGAGCGCTCGTGGTGCCAGCTGCCGTCCTGCAGCGCAACGGCGAAGATGTACATCACCGAGTGGTCCAGGGTTTCGCGGGACGCATCGGGATCGAACTTCTGCGGATCGTTGGATCCGGTACCGATCACCACGTGGGTGTGATGGCTGGTGTGCAGCACGATCGTGGCGATCTGGTCCAGGTCACCGATGCGCTCGCGCATCCGGCGGGCCAGGTCGATCGGCGCCTGGCTCTGGTACTCCGCCGAATGTTCCTTGGTGTAGGTGTCGAGGATCGCGCGCTTGGGTTCACCTGGGCCGGGCAGCGGAACCTTGTAGGTGTGCTTGGGACCCGAGAGCAGCCAGGCGATCACGCCATCCTCGCCCTCCCAGATCGGGGCAGGCGACCCCTCACCGCGCATCGCCCGGTCGACTGCTTCGATGGCCACCTTGCCGGCCCACGCCGGTGCGTAGGCCTTCCAGCTGGAGATCAGGCCCTTGCGCGACTGGCGGGTCGCGGTGGTCAGGTGCAGGGCCTGGCCGATCGCGGCGTAGATGGTCTCCGGGTCCAGACGCAGCATGGTGCCCAGGCCCGCGGCGACCGACGGTCCGAGGTGGGCGACGTGGTCGATCTTGTGTTCGTGCAGACAGATCCCCTTGACCAGGTCGACCTGCACCTCGTAGGCGGTCGCGATGCCGCGGATCAGATCGGCACCACCGACGCCGAGCTGCTGCGCCACGGCGACGAGCGCGGGGATGTTGTCGCCCGGGTGGGAGTATTCGGCGGCCAGGAACGTGTCGTGGAAGTCCAGTTCCCGCACCGCCACGCCGTTGGCCCAGGCCGCCCACTCGGGCGAGACCGTACCCTCAACGCCGAACACGGAGGCACCCCGCGGCGTCTTGTGCGCAAGCGCCTGCGCCCGGGCCACCGTCACCGGTCGGCGGATCACCGACGCAGCCGACACCGCAGCGTTGTCGATGATGCGGTTGATCACCATCGCCTGGGTCTCGGCCGGTACGGCTACCGGGTCGGCGGCGATCTCGGCGATCTTCCAAGCCAGGTGTTCGCTACGCGGGAAGTCCTCGGCGCTGCGCCGGGTTCGGACGTCATGTTCAAACATGATCCGCACGGTACGCAGACGCAGTCACCAGGGAAACCACCTGTAAATGCGTATTTTTGTGTCCTTTGGCGGGTCCTTTTGCGAATCTTGTGAAACAAGGTCGGGGTAGCCTCGGCAGCGGTGAGCAAGACATTCGCCGGCGCCCGTCTGAGACGGCTGCGAGATGAGAGAGGCCTGACACAGGTCGCGCTGGCGCGTGCGCTGGGACTGTCCACCAGCTACGTCAATCAACTCGAGAACGATCAGCGACCGATCACAGTGCCGGTCCTGCTGGCCCTGGCCGATCGCTTCGACCTACCGACGCAGTACTTCACCCCCGACGCCGACGCCCGGCTGGTGTCGGACCTGCGTGAGATTCTGGCCGACAGTCCGGCCACCGCAACGCAGATCGAGGAACTGGTCGCCCGCATGCCCGAGATCGGCCAGACCATGGTGAGCATGCACCGGCGGTTGCACGACGCGACGGCCGAGTTGGAAGCCGTGCACGGACGAGCCAACCTCGACGCCCAGGCGGGCACGCAGCAGCCGATGCCGTTCGAGGAAGTACGCGACTTTTTCTACGACCGCCGCAACTACATCGATGCCCTCGACCGCGCCGCCGAGGATCTGTTCATCCGCCACCGCCTGCAAATCGGTGGGCTGGACCGGCAGCTGGCCGACCTGCTGTCCACCGAGTTCGGCATCTCGGTGATCGTGGACAACGGAGATGTACTGGGCGCCAGCGTGAAACGACGGTATCAACCCGAAGCCGGGACGCTTCACGTGGCGCGCTGGCTGCTGCCCGGGCAGCGGGCGTTCCAGCTCGCCACGCAGATCGCCTTGTTGCAGCATTCCAAATTGATCGACTCCATCGTCGCCACCGATGACCAATTGAGCACCGAGGCAAGGGATGTGGCCCGTGTCGGTCTGGCGAACTACTTCGCCGGTGCACTACTACTCCCCTACCGGATGTTTCTGGCCGCGGCCGAAGACCTGCGCTACGACATCGATCAGCTCGCCCGCCGCTTCGAGATGGGGTTCGAGACCATCTGCCATCGACTGTCGACCCTGCAGCGCCCGGACGCCCGCGGCGTCCCGTTCATCTTCGTTCGCACCGACAGCGCGGGAAACATCTCGAAGCGGCAGTCCGCCACGGCTTTTCACTTCTCCCGGGTGGGCGGCAACTGCCCGTTGTGGGTGGTGCACCAGGCATTCTCCAGGCCAGGCGAGTTCTTGACTCAAGTGGCTCAGATGCCCGATGGCCGAAGCTACTTCTGGATCGCACGGACCTCGCCCTCGGCGCCGAGCAGGTACCTGGGCACACCCAAGAACTTCGCCATCGGGCTGGGCTGCGACCTTGCCCATGCCGACAAGCTCATTTACTCGGTGGGTATCGACCTCACCAACCCGGAGGCCACGGTCCCCATCGGAGCGGGTTGCCGGATCTGTGACCGCCCGGCCTGCCCGCAACGCGCCTTCCCCTATGTGGGCAGGCCTGTCCACGTCGACCCGCAGACCAGCAGCAATCTGCCCTACTCACCAACAACGTGAGCAGGTGTGCAATGCACGAGGTCAATGCGGGAGAATGGCCCGGTGGACTGCGTGGTGGCACGAGAGGCGCTTTCGGCGCGCCTCGATGGGGAGCGTGAGCCGGTCCCCTCTGTGCGCGTCGACGAGCATCTGCGTGGCTGCCCGGACTGTGCCAACTGGTACGACCGGGCCGCCAACCAGGCCCTGCACCTGCGCGATCTGGCCAATACCGCACTGATCGGGGCGGTGAGTGGACGCCCGGACCGCAGGACCGGTGCCCTGAGCGGACTCTGGCACCGTATGAGCCGGCACCTGCTGACGACGGCAATCGTCGTCATCGGGATCGCGGAGGTCGGTCTGGCGATCGCTCAGGCCGTCGGCATCAACTTCGGGATGGTTGCCGCACATCATGGGTCGGCCAGTGGAGCCCACTTGCTGAACGAGTCCACGGCGTGGTCGGCGGCACTGGGAATCGCGACCATCGCGATGGCCTTCCGCCGCCGGATTGCGCCCGGTCTGGCCTGCGTGCTGGTGGTCTACTGCGGATTCCTCGCCTATTACGTGGTGTCGGACGCGCTGGCGGGACTGGTGACCCCGGTCCGGGTACTGAGTCATGTGCCGGTGGCGCTGGCGGCGATCGTTTCGATCTGGGCGTCACGCACCAAACGCCCGCACGACCCGTCACCCAAGGCACGTGGTGACGATGACGAATCGGACCCGGCCGCGCCGACCCGTCGTCATCTGCGCGCAGCGGATGACCCTGCGGCCTGAACCGCTACAACATCACACCGAACATGATCGCCATACCGGCGGCCATCATCGCCCGGCACAGTGTGCCGAAGTGGGAGAACGGCGCCGTCTCGGCCCGCTGACGTGCCGCGAAGTACCGGTACAGCCACACGGCTGCGGCGATCACGAACCCGATGGCCAACAGCCAGTTGACGGCAGGGATCCACAGTGGCTGCACCGAGACGTGTTCCATGGCCATCGCCGTGCTGCCGCCACCGTGCCCGGCCATGTGCATCGCGTGCATGTCGTGGCTGCCTGCGGCGACCGTTTCTGCATGGCGCGCAGGCACATTGCCGTTCATGACGGCATACATCCAGGCCATCGCCAACATCATCGCGGCGTGGTACCCGTCGGCCACCCGTCCTTGAGTCGTCGCAGATCTGACCAATCCCGCCACGAACCAGACAGCCGCGGCCAGGAAGAAATACATCGGGACGAGGGTGGGCAGCTCGGCCCCACGCGGCCAGGCCATGACCACCATTGCGATGGCCATTGCCAGGTGGAGCAGCTGACTCACCGCAACGCCCGGGCGGCCACGGGAGCCCAGCAAGGCGTAGGTGCACTCGACCGCACTCAGGGCGAACAGCACCGTTACCACCCAACGGAGCGCAAGATCGGCGATCATTCCAGGTCCTGTCGTCAAGAGTGTCGGGCTGCGGTCGTCCTCTGTCGTTGGTCGCGAACGCGGGCGCCGAAGTTCCCGCACCCATCAGCACTACGACACATTGTCGTAGAATCGCATGGCCGCGACGTTTTGTTCGTTTCCGCGGCGGAAGGCCGGTTCGACTATGGCGCGTGTGCGCATGTCCACTGCGGCCGGGGTGTGGCGGGGACGCCTGACACTGCTCGGCATCGTCGCAGGTTGCACTGTGGTGCTGTTCCTGAGCGCCGTGCAGCTGGGGGCCCAGCGGCTGGCCGCGGCGGGGATCGCCGACCCGGGTACGGCCACCAGCGCAGCCCGGTTGCTCGGACACTGGGCCGGCACCTTGGCGGGTGCGCTGTGCGTCGGAGCGCTCATCCTGATTGTGACGACCGCGACACCTCGTGACGACGGACGAATCGACGCGGCGTCCTTTTCGGCGCATCTGCTCGTCGAACGCATCGCCATCGTCTGGGCCTGCTGCGCCACCGCGATGGTCGTCGTCTCGGCGTCCGCCGACGCGGGAATTCCCATCGGCCGGCTTGTCGCCGGCCCCGGCCTCGGCAGCACCATCGCGGCCTCAGAGGTCGCACGCGGCTGGTGCGTGACCGCGATATGCGCGCTGGTGCTGGCCGTCGGCGTGCGTTTCACCCTCCGCTGGATGGGCCACTGCGTAGCACTGCTGCCCGCGTTGATCGGAGTGGTCGCAGTACCGGTGACCGGCAACGCCGGACAAGGCCCGGACCATGACATCGCCACGAGCGCCGTGATCGTCTTCGCGGTGGCGGTCGCGGTTCTGGCCGGAACGAAGATCGCTTCCGCCGGATTGCGAGACACCATGCCTCGACGCCGGATCCAGATACTGCAACTGATGTGCGGGGCGGTCGCCATCATCTACGGTGCCGTCCTGGCCACGCTGATGCTGCGCGGGTTGCCGATCCTGGAGTCTGCCTACGGGCGGGCCGTGGTGGTCGCCGGGGTCCTGCTGGTGTTGGTGTGGGCCGCAGACGGGGCGCTTCTCCTGACGCGCCGTACCCCGTCACGGTTGGTCGACACCGTGTCTGCGGGCGCGATGGTCGTCGTCACCGCAGGGTTGGCGCTGGCCGCGGACAGCGTTCCGCCCCGGTTCACCGTTCACGAGTTCTCTACGTGGGACATCTTTTTGGGCTATCAGCTCGACGCACCCCCGAGCCCGCTCACCCTGATCACCGAGTGGCGCTTCGATCCGCTGATCGGGACGGCAGCCATCGTGCTCGCGCTCGCCTACCTCGTCGCAGTGGTGCGACTACGGCGACGAGGTGACCAGTGGCCGGTGGGCCGCACGATTGCCTGGTCTGTGGGTTGCGCCGCCTTGCTGATCACCACGAGTTCCGGAGTGCGTGCCTACGGATCGGCGATGTTCAGCGTGCACATGGGTGAGCACATGGCGCTGAACATGTTCGTCCCAGTGCTGCTGGTGCTGGGCGCACCGGTCACCCTGGCTCTCCGGGTGCTGCCCTCCGCGCCGAAGGGTGAAACGCCTGGCCCCCGCGAATGGTTGGTGTGGTTCGTGCATGCGCCGGTGACACGGTTTCTGTCGCACCCGGTGACGGCATTCATCTTGTTCGTCGGGTCGCTGTACCTCGTCTACTTCACCCCGTTGTTCGACACCTTGATCAGGTATCACTGGGGCCACGAGTTCATGAGCGTGCACTTCCTGCTGACCGGCTACCTGTACTACTGGGGAATCATCGGCATCGACCCCGGGCCGCGGCGACTTCCCTTCCTCGGGCGGCTCGGGCTCCTGTTCGCCGTGATGCCGTTCCATGCCTTCTTCGGTATCGCCACCATGACCATGACGTCATCGCTGGGCGAGAGCTTCTACCGGTCTGTCAATCTGCCTTGGTTGCAGAGCATTTCAGATGACCAACACCTGGGCGGCGCCATCGCGTGGGGGTCGAGCGAACTGCCGGTGCTCATCGTGGTGATCGCACTGGTGGCCCAGTGGGCACGTCAGGATCGCCGGGCGGGAGCGCGGGAGGACCGGCACAGCGATCGCGGGTACGACGACGAACTCGATGCCTACAACGCGATGCTGCACGAGCTGTCCCGCACCCGGCGCTGAACCGCGCCCCAGGTTGAACCGATTCGGCCGGACCGAGTGGCCCCGAATCTAGTCGGCGGCGCCAGAACCGCAGGTGCAGTTGCTCCCGCAGGTGCAGTTTTCGCACTTACAGTTCGGGTTGTCGCACTTCGCCGACTCGACTGTTTCATTGCTGGTCATGCATATGAGGCTACGCCCAGCAGGTCCCGATGAGGCCGCAAAAGGAACTAATCCCACCGTGTTCCCGACCAATGACTGGGGCCATCGAGATCCACGCCGCACGACCATCCGCCGATCCCGCAGGTCACCGATCGACAGAACCACGAGACCTAGCCAGAGGATGTGCTGCGCATGTACCAGCCGCACCGGTTGCCCGCGCCCCGTGTCGAGATGTGGGACTGGCAACAGCACGGTAGGTGTCGAGATGCCGACCAGGCGTTGTTCTTCGGCGCCGACGGCGAAGACCGGCGCACCCGGACCGGCAGAATTCAGCGGGCCAAGCAGTTGTGCGAGGATTGCCCCGTCATCTCGGCGTGCCGTGACCATGCCATCGCCGCAGCCGAACAGCACGGCATCTGGGGTGGCCTCACGCCTGGCGAACGCAATGCGATGCTCACCGCCGGACGGCCAAATGCGTTGATGAGTGGGGTATCTGGGTGACATCGAGCGAGATCACCGGCACGGTCGAGACCGAACTGCGGGCCATCGAGCGCCGGGTGTTCGAGGATGTGTGGATCGGCCCCGCTCGGGTCCGGGTGCTGGCAGGACTCGCCACCGCCCTCGCGGCGGCGGCCGTGGCACTGCGGGTCGCAGGCGAAGCACCCGCCGGTGCAACACGCAACGGGCACTGGATCTCGCTGGTGGCGATCGCCCTGTTCACCCTCGCGGCTTCGGTGTCGGCTGTCGCACTGGTGCGGCGCCGGTTTCGGTGGTGCTGTCTTGCGACGTGCACGTCAGCGCTGGCCACCGTCGACGGCGCAGGCGCGTTCTGGTGGCATCACACCGCACACACCGCCTCGTGGGTTCCGGCGGCGCTGGGCACGCTGAGCGCTGCGGCGTTGACCACGACCTGGTTGGGTGTCTGTCTGGCCCCGCTGGACTCGTCTCAGCCGGACATGCGTGCCGCGCCGGCCGGCGCAGGCGACTGAACGTCCGAATCCCGCAACGGGTTCGCTTGGACTGTTCCGTAATTGCGTAGCCGCAGGCTGTTCGACACGACAAGGAAAGACGACACTGCCATCGCCCCTCCGGCGATCAAGGGGTTCAGCAGACCTGCCGCGGCGATCGGGATTGCCGCGATGTTGTACCCGAAGGCCCAGATCATGTTGACCCTGATGGTCCGCATCGTCGCACGGGCCAGACCCAACGCCTGCGGTACCGAATCGAGGTTGTCGCGGACGAGGATGATGTCGGCCGCGCCGATGGCCACGTCGGTTCCCCGTCCGAT
The DNA here is from genome assembly GCF_001666875.1 of Mycobacterium sp. E802. Lineage (NCBI taxonomy): Bacteria > Bacillati > Actinomycetota > Actinomycetes > Mycobacteriales > Mycobacteriaceae > Mycobacterium > Mycobacterium sp. E802. Next base: position 58,454 of record NZ_LZJD01000046.1, on the reverse strand, counting down.
GGCCAGGCCCAGGTCCGCGCAGGCAAGCGCGGGACCGTCATTGATCCCGTCGCCGACCATGGCCACCACCCGGCCCTGGTCGCGCAGCTTCTCGATCGCGCCGACCTTGTCCTCGGGCAGCACCTCGGCGACCACGTCGTCGATGCCCACTGCCGCGCCGATCGCGGCGGCCGTGGCGGCGTTGTCACCGGTCAGCAGCATGGTCTTCATGCCCTCGGCGTGCAGGTGCGCGATGGCACCGGCCGCCGAGGGTTTGACGGCGTCGGCGACGCAGATGGCACCGCAGACGGTGTCGCCCGAGGCGACGAACACCACTGTCTGGCCTTGTGATTCACCCGACCTGCGAGCAGCCGCAAGATTGGCGGGCACGACACGGTCCCGGGTCACCCAGGTGGGACGCCCGACGATCACTGTCGCACCGTCCACGGAACCGGCCACACCGTGGCCGGCGAACGCCTGGAAATCCTCTACTGCGGCGACGTCACGGTCGGCACACGCGGTGACGATCGCATGGGCCACAGGGTGTTCGGACGCCGACTCGACTGCTGCCGCATATCCGAGGACTTCGTCCTCGCTCCATCCGTCGGCCGTTACGACCGCGATGACCTGAGGCTGTCCGGTGGTCAGGGTGCCGGTCTTGTCGAATACGACCGTGTCCACGGCGCGGATCGCCTCTAGTGCACGATGCCCCTTGAGGAATATCCCCAGCTGGGCACCGCGGCCCGACGCCACCATCATCGCGGTCGGAGTGGCCAGCCCCAGCGCGCACGGGCAGGCGATCACAAGGACGGCCAGGGCGGCCGACACCGCTCGGTTGACATCCCCGTCGACCAAGAGCCAGCCGATCGCGGTGGCCGCCGCGATCACGAGCACACACGGCACGAAGACCGAGGCGATCCGGTCCGCCAGCCTCTGTGCATCGGCCTTCTGCGCCTGCGCCTGCTCCACGAGGCGAACCATCCCGGCGAACCGGGTGTCCGGCCCCACCGCGGCGGCCTCGACGATCAGGCGGCCATCAAGGACCACGGTGCCGCCCACCACGCTCGAACCCTCTTGCGTCTGTACCGGTTTCGACTCGCCGGTCATCGCGCTGACATCGACCGCCGCCGCCCCGCTCACCACGAGACCGTCGGCGGCGATGGCCTCACCGGGACGGACGACGAAACGCTGGCCCTCCTTGAGCTCGTCGGCGGGCAGGACGAGTTCGCTACCGTCGGCGAGCAACACGGTGACCGACTTGGCGCCGAGCGCCGCGAGCGCCCGAAGCGCTCCCCCGGCGCGCGAACGGGCCCGCGCCTCGAAGTAGCGGCCGGCAAGCACGAAAACCGTTACCCCCGCGGCGACCTCGAGGTAGATGGCGTCGCTGCCGAGGAGCGCCTGCCATACGCCCGCCGCGTGATAGGTCTGGTGGTCGAAGAAGATCGTGTACATCGACCACACGGTGGCGGCCGTGACGCCGATGGAGATCAGGGTCTCCATGGTCGAGGTTCCGTGCCGGGCGTTGCGGAGCGCACTGCGATGGAATGGCCATGCGGCCCACGTGACGATCGGTGCCGCCAACGCGGTCAGCACCCACTGCCACCCGGCGAATCGGGTGTCGGGCACCACGGCAAACATCACCGAAAGATCTGCGAGCGGGATGAACAACACGGCGGCGATCGCCAGCCGCCGAAGCAGGCTGCGGGCATGATCGGCATCGGGATCGGCGTCGGTCGTGGAGCGCTCGACGCGGGGCGCGGCCTGATAGCCGGCCCGTTCGATGACCGCGCACAGTTGCTCGATACTCGTGTCCGCGGTGGCTTCGACAGTGGCGACGCGTGTGGCGAAGTTCACTGACGCGCGCACGCCGTCGACCTTGTTGAGTTTGTTCTCCACGCGGGCAGCGCAGGCCCCGCACGACATTCCCGTGACGTCCAGCGCAATGCGCTGGACCTCCTCTTTGTCGGGGACAGTTGCTGTTGTCACCACCACTCCCAATTGCTCACTCGGCACGTCGGTGCCCGATGTCAGCGACACGTCACCAGATATCTAGTCGCTCGAGCCCGATGCCGAGTTCCCGGGCGTCATCGAATAATGTCGTTGGCTGTGACTACCGAACGCGGCGAGGACCACGTTACGCGGCTGGCCTTCGCCGCCGGCCGCGGTGATTCGGCGGCGCTCGAGCAATTCATCCGGGCCACCCAGACCGATGTCTGGCGAACCGTCGCCTACCTGGGCGATTCCGGATCGGCCGACGACCTGACGCAGGAAACCTTCATGCGCGCCATCACGGCGCTCCCCCGGTTCAGTGGCCGCTCGTCCGCCCGTACCTGGCTGCTGTCGATAGCTCGGCGTGTGGTGGTCGACCAGATTCGGCACAAGCAGAGCCGGCCGCGGACCCAGCACGGAGTGGACGTCGAGCAGGTCCTCGAAAGCTACCGCCCGGTCGGTGGCTTCGAGAAGATGGTGGAGATCCGCCTCCTGCTGGACGGACTGGATCCGGACCGGCGGCATGCGCTGCTGCTGACCCAGGTCCTCGGACTGTCCTACGCGGAAGCCGCCGAGGTCTGTGGCTGCCCGGTGGGCACCATCCGCTCACGGGTGGCGCGGGCCCGCGAAGATCTGATCGCGGCAACCGAGCGGGACGACCGCACCGGTTAGGTGAGGCGACGCCGCCGGCGGTGTTGGCGCCATCCCACCACGACGTCCACGCCCACGAAGGCGGCCAGGCTTACCCCCAGCAACGGGATGAACCAGCCGACGGCGGCCGCCACGAGGACCACCGCCACCGCGACACCCGGCGGTAGTCCGGTGAGGACACCACGACGGGGCGCACGGCCCAGCGGCACCCGCCCGCCGGTGGGGCGGCGGTGCCACCACAGCAGGTAGCCGCGCACGATCACGGTGACCAGCGCGACGGCAAGGCCCAGCAACACGAGCTGATTGGCGATCCCGAACAGCAGTCCCATGTGCAGCTGGATGCCCCATGCGGACAGCTTCGCCGCCAACGGCCAGTCGGAGAACCACGACGTGTCGATCACCGTCGCGGAAGTTCCGTCAACGGCCACCGCGTTGTTCGACATCACCCAGGGCTGCCGAGTCTGCGTCACGGTGAACGCGGTGCCGGTGTGGGCGGGAATGCCGACCTCGACGGCGCCTCCGACACCGGCGTCCCGAGCCGCCTTCAGCACCCGGTCGATGTCACCCACCAGCGGCGCGTCGGCCCCGTCGGCGGTGACGGGTGCCGGGGCGCTGTGATGCCCTTCGTGGCCGGATATCTCGACTTCCGGCGCGCCCCCGATCGCCGTCGACACGGTCGGTGTCGTCCATGACAGTGCCGCCCGCAGAGCGGTGACGTTCTCCCCGGCGAACCGGGACCAGGTGAGACCTGTCGCCGACAGGAACAACAATCCGACGGCGATCCAGATCCCCACCGCCCCATGCCAGTTCAGCGTCCGCGACCGGCCCCGCACGGAGCGGTCGAGCGTCAGCAGCCGCGGCTCGTTGTCGCCCCGGCGGGAGGCACGCCGGTACCTGCCCCACCACAGGACGACCCCGGCCAGCGCGATCAGCCACAGCCACGACGCCGCGAGTTCGCTGTACATGCGACCGGGTTCGCCGAGATGCAGGCTGCGGTGTAACTGATCGATCCAGGTTCTCAGTGGCAGTGCACCGCTGCTGCCGTAGACCGTGAGCTCCCCGTGCGAGGCGGCTGTCACCGGGTCGACGAACACGGCATGACGTTCGGACTCACCCAACGACGGGTCATCGAACATGACCCGGGTGGTCTGACCGGGCCCGAGTGCCGGGCGCACGGCGGTGACCGCCAGGCCGGGTCGTTGGGTCTGGGCGGCCCGGACCTGTTCGGCGACCGGCAGCATGTCACCGCTGCTGTGGGTCTGAAGCTGATCGCGGTAGACGAACTGCTCGATGGTGGGAGCGATGGCGTACAGCCCACCGCTGATCGCGGCGATCAGCAGGAAGGGCCCGACGAAGATCCCCGCGTAGAAGTGCAGGCGCAGCAGGAACGCGCGGTAATGCGCTGTCCGCACCGGTGCCGAGATCGGCGACTCCGGCGCCGGGTTCTCATCTGTGGCTGTCGACGGGTTCTCGCCCATGGCTCCTCAGCGGTCGAACGGTCCTCGATAAGAGTGGTCGTTCGCACCGGGTCGACAGTTCCCGACAGATGTTCAGCCGCCCATGTGCCCGACGGTCACCCAGCGGATGGCCCTCGCCACCAGCGAGGAGGATTTCTGCCCCGGGGCCTCCGGCACGGATTCCGCCTCGTCGACCGCGGTGCGCTCTTCGGCGGTGTATCCGGCCTGTTCAACCGCGTCGCAGAGGTCGGCGACGCTGATGTCGTTGCGGGCGTCGATGGTCGCGATCTTGGTGGAGATGTCCACCGAGGCGTGTACGCCGTCGATCTTGTTCAGCGTGTTCTCGACCCGGCGTGAACACGCTCCGCAGGACATGCCCGTCACGTCGAGTCGGACCCGTCTGGCACGTGATGTCTGGTCACTGTGTGCGGCTACGTCTGTCACTGCCATCCCTCACTGTCTTGTGGTGTCTGGTTGATAGGTCGTCGGACAACCGCGTCGAGTTCCCGACCATCCGTGGGCGAGCAGTGTCGGTAGAGGCGGAGGTGTCGCCACGAGCTCACCGACGGTGTGGATTCCCAACGGGAGGACCGGGTATGTGGCCAGGTACTCCGAGTAGGACCGTCCACCGAGCCGCAATCCCAGGCCGATCCAGGCGTCGATCACCGACCAGCGCCGTGGATTGGCCTTCGCCCAGTCACTTCCATCCAGCCGGCGCTTCCATTCGTGGCTGTCGACTTCTTCGGAGGCAACCGTGCCGAGCAACTCGCGGTACACCACTGCCTGCCCACGCATCACATCGATCCCGCCGCCCAGCGCGTCGGGGCCGCCGAACTCGGGCAACCTGCAGAGAATGCTTCTCGCCGCCGCGCGGCCGGTGGTCACTTCTTCGGTCAGTTCTACTGCCGGATACGCATCCAGCGCATGGCAGGCATCGGCGACCGACACCAGGATGTCGGCGGAGCCGCGCAGCTGCTCGGGTGTCCCCAGAACGCGGGGCAGGCGCACGATCGTGAAGTCGAGCTCACGGTTTGCCCCGTCGACCGCCAATTCCGCGAGCGCCTTGGAGGCCGCGTATGGGTATGGCGCCTGACGCGGGTCGACCACCTCTGGTGCGCTGACAACTCCATTGACGACATACGTCGAAAGGTGCACCATCCTGGCACCGGAAGCCGCGCACATCGCGGCCATCGCTGCCACCAATTCCACATTGGCTGAACGGAGTTCGCGGTACGGCACCACCACATTGGTGTTCCCGATGCAGTTGACGAGGGTCCCGGCGCCGGTCTGCCGGACCAGCGCCCCCAACTCGGCCGGACCGAACCCGGGCCCGAGGCACTCGATCCGCACACCGGGTGTGTGGCGAAGCTGTGTCCAGACCCGGTCGACGGGCGGGGCCGACCGCATGGCCAGCACCACATCGGGCTGCCGTCCGGCTGACCGCGTCAACTCCAGGATCTCCTCGGCGAACCCGGATCCCAGAACTCCGGACGCACCCAGAACCAGGATCGGCCCGGCATCCCGGGCCGAAGAGCGCACCGTGTTCGACGGCTTGTCCGCGCGCCGCGTCGACAGTGCCGTGAAGTCACGTTCGATCTCGGTGGCGGTGACCCGATCCATCCACCCGTCGCTCACCGCCACGTCGTCGACCAGGTTCGCCGCGGTATCGGCACTGATCAGGTCCAGAATCGACACCTGCCGACCGAGATATCTACGCGTATCGGGCAGGATCCGGACGAGGTCCAGCGACCCGATGCCCTCATGCAGCAGCGATGTGCCGGGTGTGATCATCCGGCCGAGGTGGGCACTCCACATTCCGGCGAGACCGGCCGCCCGACCTCCCGTGGCGGGACCGGCTCGGCCGTCCGCTCCTGAACCGAGCGACGTTGGCAGCCTTGCGGTGTCGATCTTCCCATTGGGTTTTCTCGGGATGCTCACGACGCCCGAAATGACGAAGGACGGGACCCGCGAATCCACCAGCACACTGCTGATACGGGTTGCCGCAGCGGGGTCTTCGTCGCCACCGCGCGTCCGGTGGGTCTCGAACCAGACCCCCAGGCCGCCGTTGTGAAGCTCGACGGCGACGTCGACCACCTCCGGGTCGGCCGCGATGCGGCCGGCGATCGCGGCGGTGTCGACCCGCTTTCCCGAGATCTTGACGACCGCGTCCTTGCGGCCCGCGAACATCGGGTACCCGGCGCTGTCGGCCGTTACCCGGTCGGCAGTCGCAAAGGCGCGGTGCCGTCGGCCGTCAGCGATGGTGACCGAGCCGAAACTGTCGCTGTCCACACCGACATAGCCGCCGGTCACCATATCGCCCACCACCACGACTTCACCGAATGCGATCACCACCGAGTTTGGAACGACGGGCTGTCCCAACCGAAGGCGCGCATCGCGTTCGACCACCCGGCCGCGGTCGACGATCGGCAGGTAGGTCACCACGACCGTGGTCTCTGTCGGGCCATAGCTCGACAGCAGCGAGATGTTCTCGGTGCCTGCGGTATTGACCCATTTGTCGACGGCGATCGGACGGATGGGCTCACCACCGATCACAATCTGGCGTAGCCGGGAGCGGCCGACACCGGCGACGGCGTCGACGTCCTCGCACCACAGGTGCCACAGGGCGGTGGGGACATCCACGACGGTCACGCCGCATGTCATGAGGTCTCGGGTAAGCGCTTGCAGGTCGGCGGTTTTCACCGCGTCCGAACGGACGAGTGCCGCCCCGGCCACAGCGGCACCGAATACCTCTTCGACGCTGATGTCCGATGTCAGTGGTGCGCATTGAAGGATGGTGTCGTCGGGTCCCCAGCCGTAGGCCCGGACCACTCCTGCGCAGAACGTCGCGAGCGAACCATGGCTGACGTGCACGAGTTTGGGCTCCCCCGTCGATCCGGACGTGGGCATCACGTACGCGGCCCTGGTGGGAAGGAGCGGGTCAGCCGCCGCCTGTTCGACGCGAGCCTCGATCAGCCGACGGGGCTCCTCGCCGATCGGCCGCGGGATGTCCGCGGACTCGACGTCGACCATGTGGGCCGAGATGCCGTTGCCGCCTTCGATGATTCGTCGGGCCCGCGATTCCACCTGATCGTCGCGGTCGCAGATGCTGTAACCACAGCCCACCAGATGGCACGCGATCAACAGGTCGATGGTCTTGTCGGTGTGGTCGTCGGTGAACACCACCACATCGCCCGGCCTCACCTCGATGTCGAGCAGCCAGGCCATCCAGGAATCGACCTGGGGACGGCGTCGACCTTGCGCAACGGACTCGGGCCGAAGGAGAAACCACGCGGATGCCTCCCGATCCGCGGGTTCGGGTGCCCGCGCACCCGAGGACAGCGATCCGTCACCGGCGATCACACGCCATTCGCCGACGGTCATCGCGATCGGGGAATCCCACATCGTCGTCATCGATCGCAGAGCCGTCGCGATCCGGCCCGCCACGCCTGCACCATCCGCCCGTGCCAGACCGGGCCTGTTCCAGATGTTGAGGGTGAGCATGCGCCGTTGCTCGTCGAGCACAGCCGCCACGGTCGTACCCTCGACCGGGCCGATGTGGGAGGTCACGGGTGCCTCGGCCAAGAACGGCGCAAGTTCTCGTGCACAGGGTTCACGCAGGAAATTGAGCGTCAGGGTTCGCACGGATGTCGTTCGGTTGATCGCCAGATACATTCGGCGGTAACGCTCTTCACGCAGCCAGCGGCGTCGGCCGGCCTTGACGTAGCCCCGGTCCACCGCGCGCACCACGTCCGCCACCGATGCGAACGGTGCGAACCGTATCGGCTGTGCCATCGAATTCACCAGGCAGGTCGCGACATCGAGGTCGGGGTCACCGAAGCGGTTGTCGACCGCATGCACCAGGAGGCTCTCGGTGGCGTGATGAACGCTGGCATCCACCGCCGTGGCTGCCGCCGCGACAAGCACATTGAGCGGGATGTTCTCGCGGTCTGCCAGGTCAAGGATCTGGTCGTAGTCTTCCCCGCGGATCACGGTGGTTTCGATGAGGGTCCCGCGGCCGGCAGTCGCGGGAGCGTCGGCGGCATGTCCGGGGCCGCCCTTTCCGGCGGCAGCGGTGAGCTCTTGCTGCACAACGGAGGTCAGCCGTTCGAGGGATTCGTCCACATGGCATGCCTCGCGGCGATGCGCGGTGACGACATCGTTCAGGCCGTCACGGACACAGTCGTCAGGGGCCGAGTCGCCGTCTGCCAGGAATCGCCCCAAGCGCGCTTCGATGATGCCGATCGCTCCGCCGTCGAGCAGAATGTGGTGCGCTTCGGCATCGAGGCCGCCCACCAGGCCGCTGCCGTCGACATACACGGTGTAGCGCGCCAATGGCTTTGCGAGAAGGCCGCAACCCCACTCGTCGGCCAGCGTGGCACCCTTGTCATCGCCGCACACCTGCACGATGTCATCGACGTCCAGTCGGGGTACGAGATCCGGGTATCCACCCGACCCGGGCGACGCCGACAGAACACAAGTGTGAACGGGAGTGGCGAGGATGGTCTTCCGCAGAGCGTTCAGGAACTCCGCCTGCGGTGTCGGCCGGAACCGGTAGCGCCTGCCGATCAGATACAGGCCGGGATCGTCGTCCTGCGAGACTCCGTTGTAGATGTTCTGCTGCGATCGGCTCAGCGGAATACGTTGCGCCTGTGGACCTTCAGACAGGTTCACCCAGCTTCTCCAACTCCTGCACCCAGCCCGCGATCGACAGGTGCTCCGCCAGCCGCCGCGGTACGTCCGATTCCCGATCGACGCCCAGGTGCTTCATCAACAGCACGAATCGAACCGAGTCCAGCCCGAGGTCCCTCAGATCGGTCGCATCGCCCTCGACGAGGTCCGATTCGTCGACATACAGCACCTCCGAGAGGGCCGCGAGCACTCTGCTCCTCAGCCGGTCAGCCACCGGCGACCGCACCCAGAGAGGTCCGCACGATCTTGCCGGACTGGGTTCGTGGGATCTCCTGGACGAACCTGATGGTCGACGGCCTGGCCATCGGCTCCGATTCCTGGCGGAAACGCGCGGCGATGGCATGTTTGAGTTTCCTGGCGGCTGTTTCATCCAGCGTCGTCGACGCGACCACAGCCAGCCCCACGAGTGCGCCGAACTCCCCGTCGGGGATCTCGTAACAGGCCGCCTCGTCGACGCCGTCAACCCGCTCGGCAATCCGATCGACCTCGTCGGGCGCGATGTTGACGCCACCGGAGATGATCATCTCCGACGAGCGGCCCCTGATGTAGAAGAAACCGTCGTCGTGGCGGTCGAGCAGGTCTCCGGTGTTCACCCACCCGTCGACCAGTACTTCGGCGGTCCGCTCGGCGTTGCCCCAATACCCGAGCATGTTGGCCGGTGACTTGATCCACAGTGTGCCCGACGAGGCCGAATCGGCACCCGAGCGCGTCGGCGGCCCGCTGCCGTCTCCGTCCAGATGAACCTCCACGCCGGGATAGGGCCGCCCTACCGCTCCCGCCTCGATCCTGGCGATCGATCCTTCGTCGGTCGGCAGACACAGTGCGGTGCAGCCTGTTTCGCTGAGCCCGTAGACTTGCGCGGTCCGAACACCGGCAGCCTCGACAACGCTCACATCGGAAGCGACGGCCCGCGATCCGCCGTAACCCACCATGCGTAGCGATGGCGGGACCGGCCTTCCGGTGGACCGGAGTTCGGACACCAGCCGGGTGAGCAGCGTGGGAACCAGGCAGGTCGTCGCGACATCGTTCGCGGTCAGGATCTCGGCGATGGACGCGGAATTCTCACCGCCGGTGATGCACAACCCGCCCTGCATCAGACAGTTCAGGATCCACCACAGCCCACCGATGTGCGTCGCGGGCAACGGTGAGTACGTGGTCTCGCCGACGATCCAGTCGACCCAGGTCAACTGCTCGCGCTGCAGAATGTCGGCAACGGAGTAGAAGGTGCGATTGGCCAGCAACACCGCTTTCGGGGTGCCCGTGGTACCGCTGGTGAAGATCATCGCCAGCGGATCGTCCGTTCCTCCGACGGGAAGGTCGGGCAATCGATCCGCGGCCGGATCGCCGGCGCGGTCGGCTGCACCGGCGACGATCTTGACCTCGAGGGCAGGGACCGACCGGAGTGAATCCGAGAGATCGGAGGTGTGCAGGCGGCAACCCGGCGCGACCAGAATCGCAGCGGGATCGGTGATCTCGCCGAACCGGTTCATGGTCGCCGCGGGCAGGCCGCCGTCCACCATCACGGCGACGGCCTCGACCCGTGCGCAGGCCAACACCGACAGATAGGTCTCCGGGCCGTTGTCCGAGATGACGAACACCCGGCTTCCTCGCGCGACCGATCGGGAGCCGAGATCGGCTGCCAGTCTGTCCACTTCGGCCATGAGATCTCGGTATCGGATGACGCTGGATCCGTCGCAGCGTCGCAGGGCGATCGCATCGGGACGCTGTCTCGCGCGTTCGCTGATGCGTTCCAGCACCGTGGATGGTGGGTGTGCCATAGCTGTGAAGCCGCTCTCCGTACAGGTGTCAGGGGATGTTGAGTGCTGCCAGTTCGACTTCGCCGGATGCGGCCCCACCGTCTTCATCCCAGAATTCGACCGTGCAGGGAATCCTGAGATAGCGAATCGTCCGGTCGATGACCTCGAAGTCCTTGCACTGCAACCGTGCCGAGAACCTCTGGGACTTGATCGGGCGCTTGAACCGTGATGCCGTGGTCTTGATCAACATGCTGGGGAGTTGGTAGTTGAAGTAGTCCTCGATCGACCAGCCCCGGAATTCGGGTATCACTTCGTTGAGAATGGCCGGCGCGAATGCGCTGTACGCCAGTTGGTTGAAACACAGAACCCATTCGGCGGCGTTGAAGTGGCCGGTGTCGCGAATGTACGCGGGCTCTTTGATACTGAAATTCCCGATGGCCGACACGGAGGTCGCCGTGGCTGCGTATTCTGCGTCGAGGAGATAGCGGCACCCTTTGTAGGAGTAGGGTTCCAGAACCTTGACCAGCAGATCTTCTGGGATCGGCACCATATCTGTGATGCCGTACCCACCCGTGACCACAGATAATGTCTCGGCGGTGCTCATGGTCATACTCCATATCCCGGTGTCTTGAGGCCGTCCAGCATGGTCAGCCGATGAGTGGTCAGAGTTCCTGGTGTCGTGCCGTGTTTCGCCCGGTGCATCAGAACCCGGTTGTCCCACAACACGACATCGCCGACCTCGTAGTGTTGGGTGTGGATGAACGGTGATGTGAATTCCGGATCGAGTTGTCCGGTGGCGGTCATGAGTCGTTCGAGAACTGCGGGATCAAGCAGGTTTCCGTGCGCGTCCTCGATCTTGGTGGTGCCCGACGCACAGATGTAGAGGATTTCCTGTCCGGTCTTCGGGTGCCGGATCACCGTCGGCCATTTGATGGGAGGCGTGGTCCCGGAGATCTCGTCCCAGACCTCGCCGATCGGCTTGTACACGTCCTGCGGCCGAATCTTGATGTGACGCCGTGGATCATGGGTTGCGAACGTGCCACGAGCCGGGTCACGCACGGCGTCCGGAAGGGACTCCCACACCTTGTTGAGGTCGATGAAGTAGGTCCCACGGTCAGTTCCGGGCACTGCCAGCGGCACCACCATCGAGAATGCGAACGGCTCGGGCATGAACATGTAGTCGATGTGCCAGAAAGCTCCGGTCCGAGGCACGCCGTGCCCCTCCTCCGTCGAGGAGACGAAGATTTCCGGGTGGTCCTTGTGGTGATAGATGGGCTCGTAGTAGGTGACGACGTCGCCGACGATGCGGCCCAGCTTCAGGAACTCGTCGGGAGCAGGATGAACATCTTTCAGGACGACCAGTTTGTGCTGATAGACGATCTCGCGGATCTCTTCCCTGGTGAGGTCGTCGAGATTCCTGGGGTCGATTCCCGTGACTTGCGCCCCGAGCCCCTCGCCTTTCACATTCAACGTCATGTCTTCTCCTCGTGCGGCGCTGCCCTGCGCCGTTGTGCGACTGAAGGATTGGTCGAATCAAACCGGGTGAAAGTTCCCGCTATCCGCGTTGCTCGTCTGATTCGCACATCCAGGTGCCCGGAAGCATCGGGACGGATTCCCCGGCGCCGCCGCGCGCACGCTGCACCATCCCCGTGGCAGTTGCACTCGTGGCGACCGGTTCCGCCCCGGAGAAGCCAAGGGCGGTGGCCCCGTTGGCACTGGATGACGGTGACAGGGACGCGGCCGGGTCCGGGCCCTCGACAGCAGCGTCCACGGTGTCGGTGGAGGACAGAAACTCGTACCGGTAACTTCGGGCACGGGCCTGTTTCCGGCCCGCCCGCGTCCGGCGGCCGCGAGCGATCGCAGCTGCCCTTCCCGAGGCGATGGTGGTGAGGGTATCCGCCACGACGTCAGAGGATTTCGCGCCGGCCTTGGGTCCCGATGCCACGGCGGGCGGGTCCAGACCAGGCACGACGTAGCCCGCGAACGGAGAGCCTGCCGAGATCGTCGCACCACTGCCGACGGGAGCACCAGAGCCGGAACTTCCGCCCTGTGGAACCGCCCCCGCCATTCCGGACGGGCCCAACGCCGCGCCGGCACCGGCGGTCGGGGTGGTGCGGCGGTCGGCGTTGACCTCGACGGAAGCGGGTGACACCCCGGGCGGTGGCACCTTGTCCTGCAGGAGCGCCAGTGCGCTCAGCGCGCTGAGGGCACTGAGCGCAGGTGCGAAGAACGGCAGCAGCAGTAGCGAATACGAGGCGTAGTACGGATACCAGAGCATGTCGTACAGCACCAGCGCGATGATCGCGAGGATGGCGGCCTCGGCCGGGTTGAATCCCAGTTGCTCGAAGAGCTGTTGAAACGTCTCGAGAAGTTGTTCGGGATTGCCCGCACCCGAGATGAGCTCGGAGATCAGCTTCCAGATGTCGCTCAGGGGCTGGTTGTCCGCGGTTGAGCCCGCCGTGTTCTGCTGCTCGCTTTGTGCTTCACCTCCCGGCGCCAGGATCGGCGGGGCCGGCTGGGACGACGGGACCGCCGCGGATGCGCTCGCCGCAATCGCCTGGTAGGTCATCATCACTTCCGCGGCCTGCAGCCACATCCGCACGTAATCGGCTTCATTGAGGGCAATCGGTATGGTGTTGATGCCGAAGAAGTTGGTGGCCAGGAGCGCCCCGTGGGTGACGTGATTGACGGCGAGTTCGGCCAGGGTCGGCATGGCCGCCAGTGCGCTGCCGTACGCAGCCGCGACCGTCTCGTGCTGCGCGGCGGTGACGGCACTGTCGGCTGACGCCTTTTCCAGCCATGCCAGGTAGGGGCCATGGGCGGCCGCGTACTGTGCGGCGCTGGGTCCCTCCCAGCTGCTTACTTGCACGTCAGCCAGGATCTGTGTGAGTTCGGCTGCTGCCGCGCTGTATTGGACGCTCAGCGCTTCCCACTGAGCGGCCGCGGCGAGAAGAGACCCGGGACCCGGACCCGCGCTCAACTGGGCAGAATGCACCTCGGGAGGCACCGCCAGCCAGATCGGGGCAGTCACGTCGTCACCTCCTCGCACGAGCCTTGTCCTCGAGCTAGTCGGTCACGGCCTACAGAAAGTTCCCGAGAGATCGCGATCACCTGTCAACCGAGGCAACGACTCTCGATACCGCAGCGCGGGTCCACCGCAAATCTGCCGACAGGTACGGTCGTGCCATGCCAGTCGTCGACGCTCGTCATCTGACCGCGATATCCGAGACCGCGCTCTTGACTCTGCACCAGAGAGCCACCGAGGCGGCCCGGCCCGACGGCATCATCGAGGACCCGATGGCGATCACGCTGCGCGAGGCCCTCGGCTATGACTACGACAACTTCGGACGGACCCACCAGGCGACCGCCCTACGGGCCGTGGCCTTCGACGCCGCCACTCGCCGATACCTTCAGACCCACCCCCGCGCGACGGTGGTCGCCCTTGCCGAGGGGCTGCAGACCAGCTTCTGGCGCCTCGACAACGGTGAGATGAACTGGCTTTCAGTCGACCTGGAGCCCATCGTCCGGCTGCGCCTGCAGTTGCTCCCGTCGTCGGACAGGCTCCACTACCTGGCACAATCCGCATTCGACCACTCGTGGATGGATCAGGTCGACGCCGCAGGCGGTGTGCTCATCACCGCCGAGGGATTGTTTCAGTACCTGGAGCGGGATGCGGTGTTCGACCTCATCGCCGCCTGTGCCGCGAGGTTCCCCGGAGGGCAGCTGATCTTCGACAGCGTCCCACGATTTCTGAGCTGGTACTCACAACGGCGCGGCATCAGGCTCAGCAGTCAGTACACCGCGCCACCCATGCCGTTTTCGTTCACCGCCGACCGGTACGACGAGTTACGCGCCATTCCCGGCGTGCTCGCGGTGCGCGAGCTCGAGATGCCGGCGGGCCGGGGCAAGATATTGTCTGGTGCCGCGGGCCTCGTCTACCGGTCGCGTTCACTCGAGCGTTTCCGCGCGCCCACCAACCTCATCGAATTCGGTTGATGTAGAGGTCAAGTCAGCCGAGCGTGGGGCTTGTGCACGGAGATCGATCCGATCGCGTGCACCAGGCCCACAGCCGGCAACTCGAAAGACCTAGGCGACACCGATCAGCGCGGCCCGAGCCAACACCTCTTCGGCTTTCTTCACATGAGCGGCGTCGACGAGTACGCCCTCGACGCCGACGGCACCGCGGCCCGCCGCCTCGGCCTCCCGGTACGCCGCGACATTGCGGTGCGCCAGCGCGATCTCCTCGGCAGACGGGGCAAACACCTTGTTCGCGATCGGAACCTGGCTCGGGTGGATCGCCCACTTGCCGGTGTAGCCGTACAGCGATGAGCGCCGGGCTTCGGCCTCGTATCCGGCCACATCCGCGTAATCCGGGTACGGCGAGTCGATTGCGTCGATTCCGGCAATTCGCGCCGCGACCATGATCTTGTTGCGGGCGTAGGCCCAGAAGTCGCCCGGGTACTCACCCATCGGCACGAAGTTGGTGTCCACCCGCGCACCCTGCGATAACGAGAAATCGCCGACGCCGAAGATCACCGCATCCAATCGCGGGCTGGCGCGCACGATCTCCTCGGCGTTGGCCAGCCCCTCGACCTCCTCGATCAACACCTCGAGCCGAATCTTGCGCTCGAGTCCGAGCTTTTCTTCGAGCTGGGTGAGCAGCAGGTCGACCCACCAGACGTCTTTGGCGGTGCGGGCTTTGGGGATCACAATGGTGTCGAGTTGAGCTCCGGCATGGGTCACCACGTCGATGATGTCGTCGTGACACCATGGCGTGTCGAGGCCGTTGATCCGTACGGCCCGCGCAGTCCGTCCCCAGTCGAGTTCGGTCAGCGCACGGATGGCTTTGGCGCGTGATTCCACCTTGAGCCCTACCGGGGTGGCGTCCTCGAGATCGAGGAACACCAGGTCCGCGCCACAGGTGACACCCTTGACGAACATGTGATCGTTGCAGGCGGGCAGGGCAAGCTCAGAACGGCGGACAAGATTGGTCATCGTATTCGTATTCCTTTGTTTCACTGAAAGTTACAGCACGCCGCCGGCGCACAGATCATCGATTTCTTCAGCTGTCAGGCCAAGGAGCTGGTGGTAGACCTCGGCGTTGTGTTCACCGAGGCGAGGGCCCAGCGATTCCACCTTCCCGGCGTGCCCCGAGAACCGTGGGACCGGGGCCTGCACTGTCATGGCGCCGAGCTCGCTGTCGGGCACCGAGACGAACACTTCGCGGTGACGCAGTTGTTCGTCGGCCACGAGTTGGGTGATGTCGTAGACGGGTGCCGCGGCCACCTCAGCGGCGTCGAACACCGCCATCGCCTCCGACAGAGTGTGCGCGGCAACCCATTCAGCGACCACGGCGTCCACCTCGGCGGCGCGGGCCAGCCGGCGTTGCGGATCGGAGAAATCGACGTCCGACACCAGGTCGTCGCGGCCGATGGCCCGGAACACTCTCAGCGCCAATGCCGGTGAGCTACCCGACATGGCGAGCCAGCGTCCGTCGGAGGTTCGGTAGGTGTTCCGGGGCGCTGAGATGTCCCAGCGGTTGCCGGTCCGGCGCGGAACAATTCCGAGCTGGTCATAGCCGAGCAGGTTCTGCTCGAGCAGTCGCGCCAGCGGATCGACGAGATTGATGTCGATCAGCTGCCCGCCGGCACCGTGCACGTCGCGGTGATAGAGCGCCATCATCACGGCATAGGCAGCGTTGAGGGAGGCCACCCCATCGGCCAGCATGAACGGCGGCAAAGTCGGCGGCCCCTCGGCTTCGCCTGTCACATGGGCGAATCCGCTCATTGCCTCACCCAGCGTCCCGAATCCTGGTCGCTCGCTCTTGGGTCCGGTCAGTCCATAACCGGTGATGTGCAGCATCACGATGCGGTCGTTGAGGGCACGCAAAGATTCGTAGTCCAGACCCCATTTGGCCAGCGTCTGCGGCCTGGTGTTGACGATGACGACATCTGACTTCTCGGCCAGACGCCGGACCAGGTCCTGCCCTTCGGCCAGACGCAGATTCGCGGTTACCGATTTCTTGTTGCGGGACACAGACTTCCACATCAGCCCGACGCCGTCACGCTGGTTGCCCCAAGTTCGGATGGGGTCACCCTGACCAGGCTGCTCGACCTTGATCACATCGGCGCCGAACTCACCCAAGTAGGTGGCCGCCAGGGGCGCCGCCGCCAGGGTGGCCAGGTCGAGGACCCGGACGCCACCGAGCATGCCGCCCATCTATGACGCCGACCCGGTCAGGGTGCAGGCCGGCCGATCCAGCCCCAGGTGATCGCGCAGTGTATTTCCGGTGTAGGCGGTGCGGAACAATCCGCGATGCTGCAGCTCTGGAACCACCATCCGTACGATGTCCTCATAGGACCCTGGGGAATGCGTTGCAGCCATGACGAATCCGTCACAGGCCCCGCTGGTGAACCACTCCTCCATCTGGTCGGCCACTTGCTTGCCGGTGCCGACGAAGCGGGGACCTTGCAGCAGGGTGGCGCGGTGACCGGCCAGGTCGCGAACGGTCACGGTGTCCCCGCCGATATGGGTGCGCAGGTTCTGAACGAGTCCACGGATGCCTGAGACTGAAGCAATCAGCTCGTCGGTGACCGGATCGTCCAGGTCGTGCTGAGCGAAGTCGTAGTTCATCAGCTCCGACAGGAGAGTCAGCGACGCCATCGGGTCCACCAGGTCGTTGAGGAACATGTCCTCGCGCTCCTTGGCGTGCGATTCGCTTTCCCCCACCACCGCATACGCCATCGGGCAGATCCGAACGGACGCCGGATCGCGGCCGGCATCGGCGATGCGCGCCTTCTGATCGACATAGTGCGACCGCGCCACATCGATACCAGGGTCGCCAGTGAAGATGAGATCGGCCCAACGCGAAGCGAATTCACGCCCACGCCCCGATGAGCCGGCCTGGAGAATGACTGGGCGGCCCTGTGGTGTGCGCGGTACGGTCAGCGGGCCGCGCGATGAGAAGTAATGACCGACATGCCCGAGCTCGTGCACCTTGCTCGGGTCGGCGTAGTGCCCCGAGGTCCGATTGTGCTGGATCGCGTCGTCCTCCCAGGTGTCCCAGAGGCCGGCGACCACGTCGAGAAACTCATCGGCGCGGTTGTAGCGCTCGTCGTGACCGAGATGGGTATCGAGGCCGAAATTCTGCGCCTCGCTGTCGTTGACCGATGTGACCACGTTCCAGGCCGCGCGGCCGCGGGAGAGGTGGTCCAGCGTCGCGAAAGTCCGGGCGACGTGAAATGGGGCGTAGTACGTGGTTGAGTAGGTAGCGCCCAACCCGATGTGCGAGGTCGTCTGCGCCAGCACTCCGAGGATCACGCTCAGATCGAGCTTGACCGGACGAGCCCCGTAACGCACGGCCTCCGCCACCGAGCCCCCGTAGATCCCGGGCATCGCCAGGCGGTCATCGAAGAACATCAGGTCGAAGCAACCCTCTTCGAGCTGCCTGCCGATCTTCGCGTAGTACGACGCGTCGAGATAACTGTGTTCGGTCGCGGGGTGGCGCCATGAGCCGGCATATACAGAAGTGCTTCCTGCCTGCATGAACGCCACGAGGGACATCTGATCGGAACGCATAATTGGAATCTAACATCTGATATATCAGATATCAAGGGTATCGTACGTCCTGCCGGTACGCTGCACGAATGACGTCGCCGTTGGACATCTCGGGCACCGTGCGTGAACGCGCGGCCCGCGAGCTGCGCGACCGGATCATCACCGGAACCTTGGCTCCAGGGACCCGCATCGACCTGGATGCCATCACCGAAGAATTCGCAACCAGTCGCACGCCGGTCCGCGAAGCTCTCCTGGAACTCTCGTTCGAAGGGCTGGTCCGCGTCGCACCACGCAGCGGGATCACCGTGATCGGCGTCAACTCGGACGACGTCACCGACAGCTTCACCATCCTGGGCGTCCTCACCGGCCAGGCCGCGGCATGGGCCGCTCAGCGAATCACCGCCGACGAGCTCTCGCGGTTGCGGGAACTGGCGGCCGATGTCGCCCAGCGGTCAGGCGCGGACAGTATCGGCGAGGCCAACTGGCTGTTCCATCAGGAGATCCACCGCGCCGCGCATTCCCCCCGATTGCTGACCCAGATCCGGCAGGCCGCGCGGGTGGTGCCGTCCAACTTCCTGACCGTGTTTCCCGAGCATGAGAAGCACTCGCTCGACGAACATGAGCAACTGCTGGATGCGTTGGAGGCCAAGGACGCCGAAGCCGCCCGCACCATCGCCGAACGCCACGTCCTGGAGGCAGGGCGCTCGTTGGCGGCCTGGCTGGATACTCAGGCCGCCACGAGCTGAGCCACTATCCTCCGCGGACCTCGGCGGCCGCTGCGACCAGTCGTTTGAGCGATGCGGTGACCTCGTCGGTGGTTCGGGTCTTCAATCCACAATCCGGGTTGACCCAGAGTCGTTCGGCCGGAACAGCTTCGAGTGCTTCCCGCAGCGACGTGGCGATCTCTTCGACACCCGGCACCCGCGGTGAGTGGATGTCGTAGACACCCGGGCCCACACTGTTCGAGAAGCCGACGGCGTTGAGATCGCCCAGCACCTCCATGTGCGAGCGAGCCGCCTCGATCGAGGTCACATCGGCGTCCAGATCGGCGATCGCACCGATCACCTCACCGAACTCCGAGTAGCACAGATGGGTGTGGATCTGGGTGGAATCCTCCACCCCGGACGTGGACAACCGGAACGCCTTCACCGCCCAATTCAGGTACGCCTCTTTGGCTTTCGAACGCAGCGGCAGCAGCTCGCGCAACGCCGGCTCATCGACCTGAATGATCGCGATACCGGCCGACTCCAGATCAACGGTCTCGTCGCGGATCGCGAGGGCCACCTGGGCGGCGGTCTCCGCCAGCGGCTGATCGTCACGGACGAAAGACCAGGCCAAGATGGTGACCGGGCCGGTGAGCATGCCCTTGACCGGCTTTTCCGTCAGCGACTGCGCATAGGTGATCCAATCGACGGTCATCGGCTTGGGCCGGGCCACATCTCCATAGAGGATCGGTGGACGGACGCACCGGCTGCCGTAGGACTGCACCCACCCGTTCTGCGTGGCGAAGAACCCGTCGAGTTGCTCGGCGAAGTACTGCACCATGTCGTTGCGCTCGGGCTCACCATGCACCAGCACGTCCAACCCCAGCTGTTCCTGCAGCTCGATGACCTCGGCGACTTCGGCCTTCATGCGGCGCTCATACTCAGCGGCGTCGATCTTGCCGGAGCGCAGATCGGCACGGGCGATCCGAATGGCCGAGGTCTGCGGGTAGGAACCGATCGTGGTGGTGGGCAACGCAGGCAGTTTCAGCCGGTCCTGCTGAGCGACGCGACGTTGATCAGCCGGCCCACGCTTGGCGCCCGAAGCGACGATCTCCGAGATCCGGGCCCGGACTTCGCCGTTGTCGAGTCGCGGATCAGACTTGCGCGACTCGATGGCGGCGTTGGACGCAGCGATCTCGCCAGAAATGGCCTCGCGACCGTTCTTGAGACCACGAGCCAGTGCCACCACTTCGGTGACCTTCTCGAAGCCGAAGGCCAGCCAGCTGCGAAGCGCCGCGTCCAGATCGCTCTCGGCGTCAAGGGTGTAAGGCACGTGCAGTGTCGAGCATGACGTGGAAACTGCTATCGCCGCCACAGACCCCGTCAGCACGGACAGGGTGCCCAGTGCGGCCTCGAGGTCGGTGCGCCAGATATTGCGGCCGTCGACCACACCCGCCACCAGGAGCTTGTCGGCGAGCTCCGGCACTGCGGCCAGCGCGGCGCTGGTTCCGGCAACCAGATCGACGCCGATGGCCTCGATCGGGGTACGAGCCAATGCGGGCAACGCGTCGGTCAGCTCACCGAAGTAGGTCGCGACGAAGACAGCCGGCCGTTTGGTCAGTCCGGCGAGATGGGCGTAGGTCCGCTCGGCGATGTCGGCCGCATTGTCGACAATGTCGGTCACCAACACCGGCTCATCGACCTGGACCCACTCGATTCCCTTGTCTGCCAACCGTCCCAGCAGTTCGGCATAGACATCGACGAGGTCATCGAGACGGGCCAGCGGCGCTCCCGCTCCATCGACGGACTTGGACAGGGCCAGGAAGGTGATGGGACCAACAAGCACCGGGCGCGCCGGAATCCCCTGTGCACGTGCCTCTTCCAACTCCCCCAGCACTTTGGCCGGGTTGAGGGCGAAGGTGGTCTCCTGGCCGATCTCGGGCACGATGTAGTGGTAGTTGGTGTCGAACCACTTGGTCATCTCCAAGGGGACGATCTCTTCGCCGTCATAGGTACCGCCCCGGGCCGCGGCGAAATAGCGGTCCAGGTCGTCGGCGACAGCGGTCACACGCGGCGGGAGTGCGCCGACCAGCACTGCGGTGTCGAGCATCTGGTCGTAGTAGGAGAACGTGTTGACCGGGACCGAGTCCAGTCCGGCCGCCGCCAGTGACTCCCAGGTGTCCCGGCGCAGCGTTGCCGCCACGGCCTCGAGTTCGGCACGGTCGATACGACCGGCCCAGTACTTCTCGACGGCGCGCTTGAGTTCACGGTTGGGTCCGATGCGGGGAGAACCCAGGATGGTGGCGGTGAAGGGTACTGCAGTTGTGCTCATGACGACGTCCTTCAACGTGCGACGGGGATGGCCACCGCCAGGAGACGTCGAACCGAACTCAGCCACCCCGCCATGGGTGAACGGCGTTCGGCCACTGCCCATTCCGCGAGGCGATGAACCACCGGACGCGGCGCGCCCGGTACGGCTGGCAGGTCTTCGGACTCACAGGCACGCACGGAAACCGTGCTCCTACTGGCCGTCGCTTCCCAGCTGCAGTTGCCTGCGTGCCAGTGCTGATGACGGCGGTCGTTCCTGCATACCGCTGCGGGACAGTCCCGGATTCTCACCGGGTTCCCTCTCACGTCGCATCTCAATCAGCCTGCGTCGTTCGATGTCGGCACCGCAAACACCCCGGCACCGGCAAACCAGCTGCGCGGGCCAGACTACCCGCCTCACCCCGGCGGGTAGCGATCAGCGCGGCATCGCGGCCTTGATCTTGTCCACCACATCGGCTGCCTGGGTTACCGACGAGCCTGCCGGCTTGCATGCCTGCACGTCCATGACGAGATTGGCGGCCACGCCGAGCGCCCGCTGGCAATCCCTGGTCTGATCCCCGTTGACGCGGGTGAAGGGCAGGGTGAGCTCGTCGTCGGTCTTGGTGAGCTGGCCGCTCTTCCACTTGGGCAACGGTTCACCGTTGAGCGTGATGTTCACCTTGTGGTCGGTGCACTTCGACCAGCGATCGGCGGACTGATCCAGAAAGTCCTTGGCGTCCTGCGGGGTCGGGAAGATCACCACCGACTGCACCAACAGGTTGTCCCAATTGTCGTTGTCCGGTGCTCGAAGCAGTACCTGGCGCATCGCGGTCCAGTGGTCCCCGTAGATGGCGGACTCGTTCACCTGCCAGGCACCGAGGCAATTCAGGTTGGGCAGCAGGTTGCGATGATCACTCATCGCGGTGACCGGCGGGTGCGCCGTCATCCCGTCGGTCCCCATCAGGGAGTTGACCTCGTCGGTGCTCAGCAGCAGCCCCTCGAGCGCGGACATGGGCACATCCTTCGGCGGCCCCTGAGGCTTGTCGCCGCCGCCGGCACAACTGGTTGCCAGCAGTACGAGCGTGAGCAACGAAATCGCAAGCCGGATCACGGCAGTCCTTTACTGACGGCACGGGTCGCCGCGCATCGGGGTGGGTGAGTTTCCAAGGTGGTGAATGCCGGCGCGTCCCGCCAGAACCTGATCAGGACAACGTGATTCGATTCGCCGTCAGGCGTGGGTGCCCGCAGCGGCACAAGCCATCTGTGCGTTGGTGGCATCGGTGTTGAGCTGGGTGGCGGTGTCATTCAGAGATTGACCACCGGTGCGCAGCCCCATCTTCAGGAGCAGCTTGGTGGCGCCGAACGACCAGGACCGCATCGGGTTGGCGATGTCCGGGGAAAGCCCAGGTGTTCCCGCGGCACTCATCGCCGATGCGGCGGCTTCGCGCAGCGCGGTCCGGCCACTGGTGTTCGTCGTGCTGATGGTCGGGTCCCCGTAGTCGGGGCGCTCCACGCCTTCGATCGAATCCGCGAAATCGCCGTAGAACGTCGACGCCGAATCGAGCGCGTTGGCGAACGTCGAGCAGGCCGTAACCGCAGGTACGCCAGGATCATCCGTGGTCGCGACCGGCACCGATACCGGACCCGGGGCCGGCACACCGGCCGCCACCGGAGGCAACTCGGGCGCAGCCGGCCCTGGAGCACCGGTCGCCGACGCCGGCCCCCCGCCGGACAACGGTCTCGTCGCATCCGCGGAGCCCGGTGTCGTCACGACGCCCGACGGGTGGAAGCTCACCGTCGCTGCGAAAGACGAGAGCCAGCTGCCGGTGGCACCGCTGACCACCGCCGCATCCTCTCGCGAATACCTCGTGGCCGGCACGTTCACCGGCACCGTCACCGGTGGCGGGTCCACCACTCTGTCCGGCGGCACACTGGATACCGGCTACCAGATCGGTTGCGGTATCGAACTGGGCCAGGTCCGCCTCATCGGCTCGATCGGCCTGAGCACGTCGGGTTCGACGCTGGCCGGCATCATCCCGACCGGTGTGAGCATGCCGATGTCGGGCACGCTGGAGATCCACCTCAAGCCCGGTACCGTCACCAACGTGTCCGTGAACAAGAAGTCGTTCAAGGCGGCACCGGTACGCGTCACGGTCAAGGACGTCCACATCAAGATCGACGGCTGCACCGGTCAGTCCTTCCTGCGCTCGTACGCGACCCTGACCAGCTCCACCACCGACACCGACGACGTGGTCGCGTACTACGGCGTCACCAAGGCAGTCTGACGGGGAGCTGTGAAAGCGAAACACGAAGGCATGAGCGAGAACCCAGACGGCACGTACGCGGTCAAGAACGCGATGGCCGCCCTCGCCGCAGCCGGGCTGTTCGTGGTCGGTGCGGCGGTTGCCTGCTCGGCAACCGCCGCAGCCGACCCGGCACCGCCGGAGGTTCCGGGCGCTCCCGCGGTTGCCGCCCCGGCCCCCGCGGTGGAACCGCCTCCCCCGGCCGGACCCGAGGTGCCGCTCGTCGGTGCACCACTCGGGCCGCAAGGGCTGTCGGTTCTGGGGCAGACCGGAACCCAGGCGGCGCCAGGCAGAATGGGCGTCCCCGACGGGATCGACCTGAGCCCGGGTGCGCTGTTGGGGCAGTACGCAGCTCCGGCTGCACCGGGCGGTCCGCCACCCACCAACGCCCCCAACCTCAGGGCGTTCAACAACGGGAACTTCCTCCCGCAGAACGAGAAGCCGTCAGCACCCGGACAGGGCACCGTGGTCGGGGTCGAACCGGGCCAGGAGAACGCGGACATCTCCGGGCTCGACTGGATGCGGACATGCGCGACCTGTACCGTAACGGGAACCTGCGGGGCGCAATGCTGGGCCAGGTCCCCAAAGAGCAACTCGGTGAACCGCTTCCGGGCACCGCTCCCCCGCCCGGGACGAACATCCCGTCGGGTCTCGGTGAGAATCTGCCGGATCCAGCGGCTCCGCCCCCGGCACCGGGAGCCCCGCCGGCACCGGGAATCCCGGGGCCGCCGCCTCCCGCAGCTCCAGCTCCCTGACACATACATTCAGGCAGCATCCGGTATTCCCGGGTGCTGCCTGATTTCTTGCTGCCCCCATCCCCCCGTCCACCGCGCTCCACCGCCAAAATCCGCTGGACGAATTTTCGCAACTTTCTGTTAACTTTCTGTACACCGGGAATACACTGGCTGTTGACGGCCGGAGCTACCGGTGAGAGCGACAGCACGAGATCCGACCGCCGGGGAGGATCGAAATGCTGACGCATGCGCGAAGATCGAGAATCATCGGTGTGGCGGTTTTCATTCCCGCCATTGCGGTCGGGGGTGCGCCATTAGCCGCGGCAGAGCCGACTGCGGGCAGCGGGCAACGGGCCGACGAGACCATCTCCGCCCTTAGCGCCGAGGGCTACACAGTGGCGATCAACTGGGTGGGCGGCAAGAGCACACTGCCGCTGGACAGGTGCCGGGTCAATTCCATCCACAACCCCAACCGCGGGGCGCCCCCGTTGCCGAAGTCATCGGTGACGGTCCACGTGGATGTGCAGTGCCCGGACGAGTCCTCGAACTCCTGAACGACGTCATCCCCCTGCCCGGCGGAATAGACTGGCAAGACCGGTCCGACCGCCGGGAGGGTCATCATGCGGCGAGCATCGCGGTGCGTAAAAGTGGTTTCCCCCTTGGTGTTGTGCTGCGCCGGGATTCTCGTCATCTCAGCCCCACCCGCCGGAGCTGATCCCACAGCGGGCGAGCAGTCAGCTGACGCAGTCATCAGCGACCTCGAGGATCAGGGCTACAGCGTCGAGATCAACTGGGTCGGCGGCGTGAGCACGACCCCGCTGTCGGAGTGCTCGGTCAAAGGCATCCACAACCCCGACCGGTCCTCACCGCCGGCTCCGAAATCCTCGATCACCGTGTACGTCGACGTGGCGTGCCCCAACGAACCCGACGACTCCTCCGTCATCCTCGGTCCGCTCGGGCCTTTCGGCCCGTTCGGCATCGGCTAGAACGCACCCGCGTTGGGTACCGAGGTGGTCGCATAGGGATTCGACATGGTCGTGGTCGGCGGCGCAGTCGTCTCCACCGCAACTTCTGGGGGTGGCGGTGGCGCACTTGACGTTCCGACGTCCTCGCTGGTGCTCACCGGTGTCCGTGGCGATGTGCTGGTACTCGTGGTCATCGACCGCGACGACACCGGCTTCGTGGGCGTCACCGGGGTGAGCCGCTCCGGCTGGGCCGGCAGCACCGAATGATGCGACGTCATCAGGATCGCGAATACCAGCGCGCCGATGGCCACCACTGCCCCGATCCCGGCGAGCACCATCGCCGCGGTGGTCTCGTGCCAGGGGGTATGCGGCCGATCGTCCGCCGAACCGATCCGGTGGTCCAGATTAGTGTCCAGCATGCGGCCCCAAGTTCCGGGCCGCACCGTTGAACGGAAAACCTGACAGCGACAACGCGATCAGCCACACCACGCCCGCCAGTACAGCGAGATCCGCGACATTGAACACCGGCATCGGGCCGATCGCCAGAAAGTCGACCACATGGCCCCGCAGCGGTCCGGGGGCGCGGAAGAATCGGTCGACGAGGTTGCCCGCGGCGCCTCCCAGGATCGTCCCGAGGCCCAGAGCCCACCACGGCGAGCGGACATGCACGCCGATCCAGGCGATGGCCGCGGCAACGCACAGGACGACGATGGTCAACATCACGGTCCGGTCCGCGGCCATCGACAATGCCGCACCGGAATTGCGGGTGAGCTCACACGCCAGCCAGTTACCGAGCAACGGGACGGTGCGGCCGGGCTCGAGTGTCCCCACAGCCAGGGCCTTGGTCCCGACGTCGAGCAGAAAGACCGCGCCCGCGGCCGACAAGAGCAGCCGACGCCGCGTCGGCTGTGCCGAACCGGCGCCCGGAGCGCCAGAAATATCGGCGATGTCGGCCGTCACCGAATCATTGTCCGCTCACGAAAGCCGGATCGCCGGGCGACGCGGCTGACGTTTCGGTGAACATTTGTGGCGCGTCAGGGTTCGTTCGACGCCCTCGGCGACCAGACCGCAACCTTCGTTAGGCTAACCTAACGCAATGACCCTCTTCGACTATGCAGCGTACGGGACCGGTCAGCCGCAGCCGCGGTGATCACCTTCAAGCCGGCGGCTCCACCGACCGGATCCGTGCGACGCCGCCGTGGTTTCGGGCTGCTGATCGCCGCCATGTTGCTGGCGGCAATGTGTTTGGCCAGCCTGGCAGTCGGCACCGAGAACGTGTCCCTGTCGACGGTCTGGCATGCGGTCACCGACTACCACGACATCGGCGATCAGTGGATCGTGCACGACCTGCGGATCCCCCGCACTGCGCTCGCACTTCTCGTCGGACTCGCCCTGGGACTTTCAGGCACCCTCATACAGGCAGTCGGACGGAATCCGTTGGCTGACACCGAGATCCTCGGAATCAACGCCGGCGCCGCGTTGTTCGTCGTCAGCGCAATCGCCTTCTTCGGTCTGACCGGCATCCGGACCTATATCTGGTTCGCCTTTGCCGGAGCGCTTTTCGCGATGGCCATCGTGTATCTGGTCGGCATGACCGGCCGCGTCACCGTCACCCCGGTGCGGGTCCTGCTCGCAGGCGTGGCGGTGGGCGCCGTGCTCGACGGCATCGGATTCGCCGTGCGGTTGCGCAATCCCCGTGCCTTCGACAACATGCGCTACTGGGACGCCGGGGCGCTCGACGGCCGGCCTCTTGAGGTGGCGGCGGCCATCGGTCCGTTCATCGCCCTCGGGGCGGTGTTGTGCGTCATCGTCAGCCGCTCGCTCAACGTCACAGCCCTTGGCGAGGATCTGGCGAAGAGCATGGGCGGCAACGTCGCACGCACACAGGCACTCAGTCTCGTCGCCGTTACCCTCCTCGCGGGTGCCGCGACCGCCGGTGCCGGCCCGATCGGTTTTGTCGGTCTGATGGTTCCGCACGCCGTGCGGCGATTCACCGGCCCGGACTGGCGCTGGATCCTGGCGTATGCGTGCTTCGTGGCGCCGGCGCTTCTGCTGGCGGCCGACATCATGGGCCGTGTGATCATCCGGCCCGCAGAACTGCCCGCCGGTATCGTCACCGCCTTTCTCGGTGCGCCGGTGCTGATCTGGTTGATCCGACGCCGTGGGTCGGATCGCGGATGAGCGTCGAATTCGGGCACCGCCAAGTTGTCTTGCGTTCTCGAGGCATGTCGTTCCGGGCCTCGTGGCGCTCGATCCTCGTCGTGGTTTCACTTCTGGCCGCTGCCGTCGTCATCGGAGTGGTCGCCATCGGATTCGGCAAGTACACCGTCGCGCCCCTGGAGGTGCTGAAGGTTCTGCTCGGCGCCAACACGTCGTTCGACCGCGTGGTGGTACTCGAATGGCGAATGCCGCGGACTGTGATGGCGCTGCTGGTCGGTGCCGCGCTGGGCATCTCCGGTGCGATTTTTCAGGCACTGACCCGAAACCCGCTGGGCAGTCCCGACATCATCGGGGTCAACACCGGCGCCTACACGGGAGCCCTGATCGTCATCGCCGGTTTCGGCGGCGGCTACTACGCCGTCGCGGCCGGCGCATTGGTGGGCGGTCTGGTCACCGCACTCGCGGTGTATCTGCTGGCCTACCGCAACGGGCTGGCGGGGTACCGGCTGATCGTGGTGGGTATCGCTCTGGGTGCAGTGTTGAGCTCGGTAAACCAGTGGATCGTGATCAAACTCGACTTTCACGCGGCGGTCACCGCATCGGTGTGGCAGCAGGGCACCCTGAGCGGGTTGAGCTGGGTGCAGGTCGTTCCGATGACGGTCTGCCTGCTGGCCGTCACCGTCGGGCTGGTGGCGCTGGGCCCGCAGCTTCCGATACTGCAGCTCGGCGATGATGCGGCAGGGGCTCTCGGGATACAACCTGACCGAGCGCGATTGGCCTATCTGGTCGCTGCGGTGGCACTGGTGGCACTGGCTTGCGCCGCCGCGGGACCGATCACATTCATCGCGCTGGCGGCACCGCAACTCGCGCGCCGGTTGACGGCCAGTGCGGGCGTCGGCCTGATGCCGTCCGCGACGATGGGCGCAGTCCTGCTGCTCGGCAGTGACGTCATCGCCCAGCATCTGTTCGGCGGCAACGAACTCCCGGTCGGTGCGGTGACGGTGTCGCTGGGGGGCACCTACCTGATCTATCTGCTTGTCGCGCAGGCACGTAAACGGTAAAGGGAGCATGCATATGGAGGGCAGTCGGCTACGTGCCAACCACCTGTCGATCGGCTACGAGGACCACACCGTCATCGCCGGCCTGTCGGTGCAGGTGCCTGACGGACAGGTCACCGCGATCGTCGGCCCCAACGCGTGCGGCAAGTCCACCCTTTTGCGCGGGCTGGCCCGACTGATCAAACCTTCCGAGGGCCAGGTCGTTCTCGACGGCGAAGACATCGCGTCCCTGCACACCAAGGAGGTGGCCCGGAGACTGGGCCTGCTGCCTCAGACATCGATCGCCCCCGAGGGCATCACGGTGGCCGATCTCGTGTCCCGAGGCCGCTTCCCACATCAGAGAATCATGCGACAGTGGTCGGCCGACGACGAAGCCGCGGTCGCCGATGCGATGGGCCAGACCGGGGTGACGGAGTTGGCCGGTCGGCTGGTCGACGAGTTGTCCGGCGGTCAGCGACAACGAGTCTGGGTGGCGGTGGTGCTGGCCCAGCAGACCCCGCTGATCCTGCTCGACGAGCCGACCACGTACCTCGATATCGCCCACCAGGTGGAGTTGCTCGACTTGTTCACCAAGCTCAACCGGGAGCAGAACCGCACGGTCGTCGCCGTCTTGCACGACCTCAACCACGCGTGCCGCTATGCCGACCACATCGTCGCCATGAAGTCCGGGGAGATTGTCGCGCAGGGTGATCCGGCCACGGTCATCACCGAGGAGTTGGTCGAGGACGTCTACGGCTTGGCGTGCCAGATCATCGAGGACCCTCAGACCGCGACGCCGCTGGTCATTCCACGGGCATCTGCGTACACCAGGAGGCCGTCGTGAATTCCGGTGCGGCTGTGCTGCGCCGCACCGTAATCCGCAATCTGCGCTGGCTGATCCCCGGTACCGCACTGACGTCACTGCATCAGGTGTGTGAGGCCGCGATACCGGTGCTCATCGGGGTGATCGTCGACCGCGCGGTCGGCACCGGGAGCGTGCCGGCCATCATCGCCTGGATCACGGTGCTGGCCGCCCTTTTTCTCGTGCTGTCGGCTCTGTGGCGGTTCGGGTCCCGGTTGCTGATGTATGCCGTCGCGCGCGAATCACATCTGTTGCGCATAGAGATCAGCGGTAGGCTCCTCGACCCGCTGGGCATCCAAACGGATTTCAAAGCCGGTGAACTGCTCTCGATCTCGTCGACGGATGCCGATGAAACCGGCTACGTCATCGACTACCTGCCCCGCGTCGCCGGCGCAGTGGTCGCCACGGTCGTATGCGGCATCGTGCTGCTGAGCATCGACCTGCCGCTGGGATTGATCGTGCTCATCGGCATCCCCCTCGTAGTGTCCGCACTTCAATTGAGCGCACCGCTGATCGCGCGGCGGGTGGAGGAACAGCAGGCAGAGGTGGGACGGGCGACCGCGTTGGCCACCGATCTGGTCAGCGGGCACCGGCCGTTGCAGGGCATCGGGGCACAAGCCAATGCCGCGGCACGCTACCGCGCAGCCAGCGGAAGATCGCTCGCCGCCACCTTGCGCGCCGCCCGGATCGAAAGCGTCCAGGAAGGCGGGGCGGCAGCGGCGGGAGCACTGGCGGCCATGACGGTCGCTGTCGCGGCCGCCTACTTCGCACTGCACGGTGATCTGTCACTGGGCCAGTTGATCACCGTGATCGGTCTGGCACAGTTCCTGATCGAGCCGTTCTCCACACTTGCGATCGTGCCGAGTTGGGTGGCCGAGGCCCGAGCATCGGCCAATCGTGTGGCGGCGGTGCTGAATTCCCCAACGCTGCATTCCTCCGAGCCTGCGACGGCGGCGCCTGAGGAGGTACTCCCCGGCGCCCTGACCGCGCGCCTCGACGGCTGGACCCTGCAGCTTGCGCCCGGCGAGTGCGTCGCCGTGCTGACTGCTGACGCACGCGACGCGGCGACGCTGGTCGACGTGCTTTCGGGCCGGGTGCGGTCTACCGCTTCGGTGCATGCCTGCGGGTACCCGATCAGTGCGATCAAGCCCGGCGAGCGACGCCACAGACTGCTCGTCGAGCACCACAACGGTGAACTCTTCACTGGCACCCTGGAATCCAACCTGCGCATCGGCACGCAGGGCCGCGATGCCGGGCCCGCACTGGCGGCCTCGTGCGCGGTCGATGTCGTCGATCTTCATCCCGACGGCCTGTCGCACCCCGTCCTGGAGCGCGGAGCGAGCCTGTCCGGCGGTCAGAGACAACGCTTGACGTTGGCCCGGGCATTGGCCGCCGACCCCGACATCCTGGTTCTGCACGACCCGACCACGGCGGTCGACGCCGTCACCGAACAGGCCATCGCCGACGGCATCCGGCAGCTGCGGCCGTCCTCCGGTCGCACCACACTGATCGTCACCAGCAGTCCTGCACTGCTTGCCACCGCCGACCGCGTTGTCGTGGTGGCGGACGGCCGGGTTCGGGCCGAGGGAACGCATCGCGATCTGTTCGACTCTGACCCCGTCTACCGAAAGTTGGTGTCCCGGTGACGATCAGCGAATCGATCACCCCGCCTGTCCTGCCCGTGGCCTCGGCCGCACGCAGTCGTCGGTGGCTCGTCGCCGAACTGCGAACCAGGCCGGCTCGGACCACCGCGGCGTGTGCGATCGGACTTGCCGCGGCAGCCGTCGCCACGGTGCCGGTCTACCTGCTCGGTACGCTCGTCGACCGAATCCGCGACGGCGCCACCACGGGCAGCCTCGCAGGACTGGCGGCGATGATCGGTGTGTCCGCCGTTCTCGGCGGCTTCGGTACCGGGCTGTCGGCGTACCTGATCAACCGGCTCGGCGAGCACACTGTCGCCGACCTGCGCGAGGACGTGCTCGCCAGGGCCCTGAACCTGCCTGCCACCACGATCGAGGAGAGCGGCCGGGGCGATCTGCTGTCCAGGGTCGGTCCAGATGTCGCCGCGGTGGCCACGGCGGTGTCACAGGTATTGCCCACCATGTTCAATGCCCTGTTTCTCGGTGTGATCACGCTTTTCGCGATGGGAAGCCTGGACTGGCGGCTGGGCTTGGCCGGCGCGCTGTGCATCCCGGCATATGCGGCCGGCCTGCGGTGGTTCCTACCGCGATCAGCACCGCTGTATGCCGAACAGCGCGTCGCGACGGCACAGCGCACGCAGCTCACCATGGAGTCGGTCCAAGGCTTCAGAACCATCGACGCCTACGAGATCCACGCTCAGCAGCTGGCCGGAATCGAGGATGCATCGAACCGCGTGCGGGATCTTTCGGTGGCGGTCTTCACCCTGTTCACCCGCTTGGTCGGGCGCGTCAACCGCGCCGAGTTCATAGGATTGTCAGCGACATTGGTGGTTGGGTTTCTGCTGGTGCGGTCCGGTTCGGTCACCATCGGCGCGACGACGGCGGCCGCCTTGATGTTTCACCGGTTGTTCAACCCGATCGGCATGCTCATGTACAACTTCGACGAGATCCAGGCCGCGGCAGCGTGCCTGGCGCGGCTCGTCGGAATCGTCGACCTGCCCGTGCCCGCCGGGCGGCCCGGCTCGGCGACCCCGGCCGGATCCGCCGTCGAGATCCGCGCATTGTCGTTCCGCTACAACGCCGGACCCGAAGTTCTGCGGGATGTTTCCCTCAGCATTCCGGCCGGGACCCGCTGCGCACTGGTCGGCTCCACCGGAGCGGGCAAGAGCACGCTGGCAGCCATCGTGTCAGGTCTGTACGCGGCCACCCGGGGGCACGTCGAGATCGGCGGCGTCGCCGTGGGCGACATCGATCCCCGCCTGTTGCGTCGCTGGGTTGCCACCGTCACTCAGGAGATTCACGTTTTCTCCGGTCCGCTCATCGATGATCTGCGCCTGGTGGCACCGGAGGCCACGCGCGAGGAGATCTGGGGTGCCCTTCGCGTGGTCGGCGCGGCCGGTTGGGTCGAGGCCCTCGACGAGGGGCTGGACACCCCTGTAGGGGAGCATGGCGCATCCCTGACCGCCGCCCAAGCTCAGCACATCGCTTTGGCGCGACTGGTGCTGGCCGACCCCGCGGTGGTGGTTCTCGACGAAGCAACCGCAGAAGCGGGTTCGGCTCATGCCGTCGAGCTGGAACGCGCAGCGGCCGCGGCGACCGAGGGACGAACGACGTTGATCGTCGCGCATCGGCTCACTCAGGCCGCCACGGCTGACCAGATCGCGGTGATGGAGGGCGGGCGCATCATCGAAAATGGGACGCACACCGAGCTTCTCGAGCAGGGCGGCCGCTACGCGCAGCTGTGGGCCGCGTGGAGTGCGCCCGGGTAGCTCAGCCGTTCGACAGGTCGGTCACCGGCCGGCCGTTGAGCGCATTCGCGAGCTGTGGGGTGAGCACGTCGAGTGAGTACAGCAGGGCGCTGGGTCCGTTGTAGGTCAGCGCACCGTTGAGGTTGGACTCGAAATTCGTGTACAGCGTGCGGCCGTCACGGACCACACCGAGACGCGCGAAGGCCGGAGAGGCCAACATCTGATCTCTGGTGGCGCCGGCGACGAACAGCACGTCGTGATCGAGCAACTCGAGTTTCTCCTCGCTGACATCACCATCGACATCCTGGGTCTTGAAACCGACCGCGTTGAACACCGCGCGCCGAGGGTCGTTCTGCGGCAACAGATAATGCCCACCGCTCTCGGGTCCCTGATCGACCACCAGCGTCTTGCCGTCAAATTCCGGATTGGCCTTGCGTACGTCGTCAATCCGGCCCTGGACCTTCTCGACGAGCGCCGCGGCCTCGGCTTCCTTGCCCAACGCCTTGCCGGTGGTCAGCAACTGGGCATTCCACGGCGTCTCCTCGTCGGCGTAGTCAGCGGACTGGATCACCGTGGGCGCGATCTGGGAAAGCCGGTCGTAGGTCGGCCGATCGATTGACTCGTAGATCGCGAAGATCAGGTCTGGCTTCTGCGCGGCGATCGCCTCGAAGTCGATCTCATCGCTACCCCAGGTCGGGATGGCTTTGCCGCCAGTGGCCGAGGCAACCCACGGATAGCTGCTGTAGTTCTCCTCGAAATCTCTGGTACTCACCGGGATCACACCGAACGGCAGCACGAAGTCCTGATCGGTCCACCCGACGGTGACGACGCGCTGCGGAGCTGCAGGTACCTTCGTCTCACCGAACTTGTGCGTGATGGTCACGGCATCTGCCTGCGGCGTCTGGTTCTCGCCAGATCCACAGGCCGTCAGCAGGCCCACCGACATCGCGACGACAGCAACAACACGGCCCCAATGACCTGATTTCACCCGCACAATTCCCCCTCAGCCGGACGACTCGGACGGAGCATAGCGTGGTTAGGCTAGGTTTACCTGCCTAGCGGCTGCGGGCTCGCGTGACGCTCACGGGCCCAAGCCCACGGAGGTTAGGGTGACAACGTGTCCGATTCAGTGTTGGTCAGCGTCGACGATCACATCGCAGTCATCACCGTCAACGACCCCGATCGCCGCAATGCGGTGACCTTCGAGATGTCGGCGGCCCTGCGTGCCGCGGTCGAGGCCGCCGAAGCCAACCCCGATGTGCACGCCGTGATCGTCACGGGAGCAGGCAAGGCATTCTGCGCCGGCGCCGACCTGACGGCGCTCGGCGAAGCCACCGAGGACGGGCTGCGCAAGATCTACGACGGGTTCCTCGCGGTCGCCGATTGCACGCTCCCGACCATCGCCGCGGTCAACGGCGCTGCCGTCGGCGCCGGCTTGAACCTCGCGCTGGCCGCCGACGTCCGTATCGCAGGCCCGGCCGCGCTGTTCGACCCGCGGTTCCAGAAGCTGGGCATCCATCCCGGCGGCGGCGCCACATGGATGCTGCAACGAGGCGTCGGCCCGCAGGTGGCCAGGGCGGCCCTGTTGTTCGGCATGCGCTTCGACGCCGAGTCCGCGGTGCGCCACGGGTTGGCGCTGTCGATCGCCGAGGATCCCGTGGGCGCCGCACGCGTGCTTGCCGCGGGCCCCGCCGGCGCTCCGCGCGACGTCGTGATCGCCACGAAGGCCTCGATGCGGGCCACCGCCAATCCGGGAACGGTCGACACCGATCAGCACGGGACCGCCGTCGACATCGAACTCGGTCCGCAGGCCCGCTCCATCGAATCCCCGGAATTCGCAGAGCGTTTGGCCGCCGCCAAGCGCAAGTAGCCGCTCCGGCCCTCCGCTACAGGTCGATCACAGCCAGCTCGGGCGCCTCGATCAGCGCACGCAGGTCACGCAGGAACGCGGCAACCTGTGCACCGTCGACGATGCGATGGTCGAACGCACACGTCAGTGACATGGTGGGGCGGGACACCACAGCCCCGTCGACCACGACCGGCCGCGGTTTCATCGAGCCCATTCCCAGAATGGCTGCCTCCGGATAATTGATCACCGGCACACCGTCGTCCAGTCCGAGTGCGCCGAAGTTCGACACGGTGAACGTCGACCCGCTCAGCTCGGCGGGGCTGAGTGTTCCGGCTCTGGCCCGCTCGATCAGCCGGGTCACCGCGGTGGCCAACTCTCGGGTCGTCATCGACTGCGCGTCGCGGATCACGGGGACCAGCAGTCCGCGCGGTGCCGCCACGCCGAATCCCAGGTGTACGGCCGGGTGCCGGTGAATCTGTGGGCCTTCGGCGGTTTCGAGCCAGGTGGAGTTCAGCATCTGATGGCGTCCGAGCGTCAGGACCAGCAGTCGCAACGTCAGCACGAACGGCGTGGCAGGCAGTTCCGCGTCGGCGCTCTTGACACGGTCACGCAGCTGCAGCAACGCGGAGCAGTCCACGTCCACCCGGGCATGAGCATCCGGGATTTCCTTACGCGACAACGACATCCGTCGGGCCATTGCGGTCTGGACGCCACCGACGTCGACGATGTCCGAACCGCCCGCGGCGGCCAGCACGTCGTCACGGGTGACGATCCCCTCCGGCCCGGATCCCGGTGCCAGCTTCTGGAGGTCGACGTGCAGGTTGGCGGCCAGTTTGCGGACCGGCGGTTTGGCCCGTGCCCGCGGGCTGTCCGCCGTCGCCGCGCGCCTGCTGACATCCATCGTGTCGTCGGTGCCGTAACCCACCAGGACCGACTTACGGGGCGTACCGGCACTTTTCGGGGCTGCGGTTGATGCAGCGGCAGGCTCACGGGTGTCGATCCGAACCAGCAGTGACCCGACCATCAAGGTGTCCCCCGCTGCACCGCCGAGCTCGAGCACCTGGCCGGCGAACGGGCTGGGGATCTCCACCTCGGCCTTGTTGGTCTCGACCGTACACACCGTCTGATTGAGCTCGACGGTGTCGCCCACAGCCACACTCCAACTGGTGATCGTGGCGTCCTGCAGTCCCTCACCGAGGTCAGGAACCAGGAACTCCCGGTTCACGGCTGCCCCACCGCGCGCTCGACGCAGTCGAGCAACCGATCGACGCCTGGCAGCCACACCTTCTCCAGCCGAGCCGGCGGGTAGGGGGTGTCGAAACCGGTGGCACGCAACACCGGTGCCTCGAGGTCATAGAAGCACTCTTCGGAGATCCGGGCAGCCAGCTCGGCCCCGAAGCCCAGCGTGCGCGGCCCCTCATGCATCACGACGGCTCGGCCTGTGCGCCGCACCGACGCGGCCACCGTGTCGAAATCGAGCGGGTTCAGTGAACGCAGATCGACAACCTCGAGGCTCCAACCGCGTTCGTCGGCCAGGTCGGCGGCATTCAGCGCGGTTGCCACCAGGCCGCCGTAGGTGATGACGGTGACGTCGGTTCCGTTGCGCCGCAGCATTGCCTGGCCGATCGGCGGCGCCGGTGCACCGGTGTCGACGAGTTCACGTGCCCAGTACCGCCGCTTGGGCTCCAGGAAGATCACCGGGTCGGGGCTGCTGATCGAGTACCGCAGCAGCCAGTACGCGTCGGACGGGGTCGACGGTACGACCACCTTGAGGCCGGCCGTGTGCAGCCAATACGACTCGGTGGACTCCGAGTGGTGCTCCACCGCCCCGATGCCGCCAAACGACGGAATCCGCACCGTCACACCCATGTTGATGTCCCCGTGGGTGCGCATCCGGTACTTGGCCAGGTGACTGGCGATCTGGTCGAAAGCCGGATAGCTGAACCCGTCGAACTGGATCTCCGGCACCGGGGTGAACCCGCGGATCGCCAGTCCGACAGCCACCCCGATGATCGCCGATTCAGCCAGTGGGGTGTCGAAACACCGCTGGGCACCGAAGGTCTCGGCCAGTCCCTCGGTGACCCGGAACACCCCGCCGAGGGTGGCGACGTCTTCGCCGAACACCAGCACATGGTCGTCGGCGACCATCGCATCGTGCAGCGCACGGTTGATCGCCGCCACCATGGTCAGTTCGGCGGTCGCCGGCAACGCTGCCTGCGGCGCCGATTGCACCGAGGTGAAGTCAGGCTCCCACGGCTCGGGCGAATCACCTTGAGCGGCAGGACGATCGATGATCAGTGTCACAGGTCTCACGCCTCCTTCGCCAGTTCGGCCAACAACTGATCACGTTGGCGGGCCAGATCAGGGGTGATCTCGGCATACACGGAGTCGAAAAGCTCGGTCGGATCGGCGTCGGGCGCCCCGACGATGGTGTCGCGCAACTCGCTACACAACCGGCGGGCCCGCGCGGCGACGCGTTGCTCCAGCCGCTCGTCGAGCACGCCGAGGGTGTGCAGGTACGTGCGATACCGGGCGATCGGGTCGCGACGTAGCCACTCCTCGACCTCGTCGGCCGCCCGGTAACGAGTCGGGTCGTCGGACGTGGTGTGCGGACCCATCCGGTAGGTGATCGCCTCGATGAGCGTCGGGCCGCCACCGGCGCGGGCGCGTTCGGCGGCTTCGGCCATCACCGCGTAACAGGCCAGGACATCGTTGCCGTCGACGCGAATGCCGGGCATGCCGTAGCCGATCGCGCGGTGTGCGATCGAGGGCCCGGCCTGCTGCTTGTGCACCGGCACCGAGATCGCCCACTGGTTGTTCTGGACGAAGAACACACACGGCGCGGCGAACACCGCGGCCAGGTTCAGCGCCTCGTGCGCGTCGCCCTCGCTGGTGGCGCCGTCACCGAGGAACGCCACGGTCACGGAATCCTCGTCGAGGCGTTGGGCCGCCATGGCCGCACCCACCGCGTGGAGGCCGTGGGTGCCGATCGGGATCGAGATCGGCGCGACGCACTTGGCGGTGAAATCCTGCCCGCCGTGCCACTTGCCCCGCCACACCGTGCCCATCTGGGCCGGGGTGATGCCGCGCAGTAGAAACGCGCCGATCTCCCGATACTGCGGGAACAACCAGTCAGTTTTGCGCAGGCAGGCCGTCGCGCCGACCTGCGCGGCCTCCTGACCTCGACACGAGGCGTACAGCGCCAGCTCACCCTGACGCTGCAGATTGACGAACTCGGTGTCCAGTTCGCGGGTGACGACCATGGACTCGTAGAGCCAGCCCAACGTCTCGTCGGGCAGATCGCGGCGGTACCGCGTCTCGTCGGTGGGTGATCCGTCGGCATCGACCAGACGCACCGGATCGAGATCGACGCTCGGTACCTCGGTAACCGGCGCCGCATATGACTCAGCCATACCGCCTCCTTCTCGGGTGGCGGCATGTTGCGCCGCCAGTCCATGAGGTGCTCAGCGCAGCGGCGGCACGTGCAAAACCCCTGGTGAGAGGCCTCCGGCTAGGTGCCTGGGTGTGGCGCTAGCTGGACGATCCGCTCGGCCCGTCGCAGCACTGGGGCATCCACCATTATGCCCTCGAACGCGAAAGCACCACGCTGATCCGCCGCGGCGGCCAACACGTGTCGTGCCCACTGCACCTGCTCGTCCGAGGGTGCATAGCCGTCCCGGATCACCGCGACTTGAGTGGGATGCAGGGCCACCTTGATGTCGAAACCGACCGCTACGGCGTCGTCGACCTCGCGGCGCAGGCCGTCGAGGTCCTTGATGTCGATGTACACCGAATCGAGCGCGAGCTTGCCGTAGGCCTTCGCAGCCAACAGCGACTGCGACCGGACATGCTGGGCGACCTCGCGGTAGCTGCCGTCGGGGTAGCGGTTGGCGGTGCCACCGAGGAACCCGAACAGATCCTCGGCGCCCCAGAACACGCCGACGGTGTTGGCCGCCGCCGCGCACTCGGCGATCTTGAGCGCACCCAACGGACTCTCCACGATGAACACCACCTCCAGCGGCGCCAGGGCGGTGATCTGTTCGGCCGATTCGCATTTGGGCAGCATCACGGTCGTGTACGCGGTGCGTTGCAGCGCTTCGAGGTCCAGCTTCTGCTCCGCGGTGTCACCCGGGTTGATCCGGATGACGGTGCGGTTGGGGTCGAGCGGGGTGTTGACGATCGCTTCGCGCGCCGCGGGCTTGTCCCCGGCCCCGTCCTCCAAATCCAGGATGACGATATCGGCTGCCGCGGCGGCCTTTTCGAACCGTTCCGGTCGGTCGGCCGGGCAGAAGATCCAGGCCGGGCCGGCGTTGTCCAAGGGCACTTAGTTCTCCTCGCTGGGCTTCTTGCGCATCATCGCCTTGCGGGTGGCGGTGGCGACGACGTCACCGTGCTGGTTGCGTCCGGTGTGCACGAACGTCACGATCCCCTCGCCGGGGCGGCTCTTGGATTCGCGCTTCTCAGTGACGACGGTTTCGGCGTACAGCGTGTCGCCGTGGAACATCGGCTTGGGGAACGCGATATCGGAGAAGCCGAGATTGCCCACGGTGGTGCCCTGGGTCATCTGGGTGACCGAAAGGCCGACCAGGGTGGCCAGGGTGAACATCGAATTGACCAGACGGGCGTTGAACGGCGGCTGCTCGTCCGACCAAGCGGCGTCGAGGTGCAGTGCCTGGGTGTTCATGGTGACGGTGGTGAACAGCACGTTGTCGGCCTCGGTGATGGTCCGGCCGGGGGCGTGCACGTAGCG
The DNA here is from genome assembly GCF_001666875.1 of Mycobacterium sp. E802. Lineage (NCBI taxonomy): Bacteria > Bacillati > Actinomycetota > Actinomycetes > Mycobacteriales > Mycobacteriaceae > Mycobacterium > Mycobacterium sp. E802. Next base: position 19,316 of record NZ_LZJD01000046.1, on the reverse strand, counting down.
CACGCCGGGCTCCAGTTCCTCGTACCACAACCCGCGCTGGCGGATGACTTTCTCGGCCCCCTCTCCCCCGGACGCGCTCACAGGCCTGCCTCCCGCGCGATCAGCATCAGCTGCACTTCCGTTGTCCCCTCACCGATTTCGAGAATCTTGCTGTCCCGGTAATGACGTGCCACCGGGTACTCGTTCATGAATCCGTAGCCACCGAAGATCTGGGTGGCATCGCGGGCGTTGTCCATGGCGGCCTCGCTGGAGACCAGCTTGGCCACCGACGCGGCCTTCTTGAACGGCTTGCCGGACAGCATCAAGGCCGCCGCGTCGTAGTAGGCGGCGCGGGCGGTGTGGGCTCGGGCCTCCATCCGGGCGATCTTGAAGGCGATCGCCTGGTAGGTGCCGATCGCTGCGCCGAATGCCTGACGTTCCTTGGCGTACTTGACACATTCGTCGACACAGCCCTGAGCCACCCCGACGGACAGCGCGGCGATGGCGATGCGGCCCTCGTCGAGGATGCGCAGGAAGTTGGCGTAGCCGCGGCCCCGCTCGCCGAGCAGGTTCTCGGCCGGCACGCGGACGTCGTCGAAGCTCAGCGGGTGGGTGTCCGAGGCGTTCCAGCCGACCTTGTTGTACGCCGGCTCGGCGGTGAAGCCCTCGGTGGGCACCGGCACCAGGATCGAGGAGATCTCTTTCTTGCCACCGTCGCGTTCCCCGGTCACCGCCGTGACGGTGACGAGTTTGGTGATGTCGGTGCCGGAGTTGGTGATGAACTGCTTGGAGCCGTTGATCACCCAAGTGTCGCCGTCGAGTTTCGCGGTGGTCTTGGTGGCCCCGGCGTCGCTGCCGCCGCCGGCCTCGGTCAGGCCGAACGCGCCCAGTGCCTTACCGGAAGCCAGCAGCGGCAACCATTCCTGCTTCTGCGCATCGTTGCCGAAGCGGTAGACCGGCATCGCACCCAGCGAGACCCCGGCCTCCAGCGTGATGGCCACGCTCTGGTCGACCTTGCCGAGCTCTTCCAGGGCCAGGCACAGGGCGAAGTAGTCGCCGCCCATGCCGCCGTACTCCTCGGGGAACGGCAGACCGAACAGTCCCATGTCGGCCATCCCGGAGACGACCTCGTACGGAAACGAATGTTCCTCGTCGTGTTTGGCCGCCACCGGGGCCACCACACTCTGGGCGAAATCGCGGACGGTCTTGGCCAGCTCCGCATAGTGGTCCGGCAGGGTGCCGGTCGACAAGAAGTCACTCATGATTGCTCGTTCTCCTGTGTTGCAGCGGTAATCCGGGCCAGCGGCTGACCCACCTTGACCTGGTCGCCGACGGCGACGAGTAGTTCGGCCACACCCTCGGTGGGTGCGGTCAGGGCATGCTCCATCTTCATGGCCTCGACGGTGACCACCATCGTCCCGGCGGACACCTGCGCGCCGTTCTCCACACCCACGGCGACAACGGATCCGGGCATCGGGCTGACGAGTTCGGCGTCGCCGCTGTGCGCGTCCTCGGGGCGCACCGGCGCCTCTCGGACCTCCTCGATGACGAAGCTTCGCCCGCCACCGGCGAGCCAGAGCTGCCCGACCCAGCCACTGAGTTGCGTGGCGACCCGATACTCGGTACGCAGGCCGTCGAGGGTGACGGTGAACTGGCCGTCGACGAAAGCGGCGCTCACGGTGTGGGTTTCACCGTTCTCGACCGTGGCGGTGGCCTGCCCCGGGGTACCGGCGAGATACACGTGGTCGGTGCGATCGTCGGCCCGCAGCCGGAAGGCGGCCGGGGCACGTTCGCCGACCCGCCAGCCGGTCGGCCGGGCCCACAGGTCATCGCCGGCTTGGGACCAGTCGTTGATCCACTGGTAGGCCGCTGCGGCGATCAGCTCGGCATCGCCGAGGGCTTCCGGGGCGAAATCCGGTGCGCGACGGTCCAACAGGCCGGTGTCCAACCGGCCCGCCGCCACGTCGGGGTCGGCCAACAGGAATCGAAGGAACTCGGTGTTGGTGGTCAGGCCCAGTACCGCGGTGTCAGCCAACGCACGGTCCAGCGTGTGCAACGCGGCAGTCCGATCGGAGCCGTGGGCGATGACCTTCGAGAGCATCGGGTCGTAGTCGCTGCCGACCACGGTTCCGGCGGCCAGACCCGAATCGACCCGCACCCCCGGTCCCGACGGCTCCCGCAGCCCGAGCACCGGTCCGCCGGTGGGCAGGAAGCCGTTGGCCGGGTCCTCCGCGTACACCCGAGCTTCCACGGCGTGCCCGGTCATCACGATGTCGTCCTGAGCGAAGGCCAGCTTCTCACCGGCCGCGATCCGGATCTGCTGCTCCACCAGGTCGACTCCGGTGACCATTTCGGTCACCGGGTGTTCGACCTGCAGTCGGGTGTTCATCTCCATGAAGAAGAACTCGTCCGGCGCATCGGCGGACACGATGAACTCCACCGTGCCGGCACCGGTGTAATCGACACTACGCGCGGTGTCACATGCGGCCGCACCGATGCGCGCGCGGGTGGCCGGATCCAGCAGCGGCGAGGGAGCCTCCTCGATCACCTTCTGATGGCGGCGCTGCAAGCTGCACTCCCGCTCCCCCAGATGGATCACGTTGCCGTGCCCGTCGGCGAGCACCTGCACCTCGATATGCCGGGGCCGCAACACGAATCGTTCCAGGAACAACGTGTCGTCACCGAACGCCGCCGCGGCCTCACGCCGAGCACTCGCCAGTGCGGCCGGGAGATCGGCAGCCTGTTCGACCACCCGCATACCCTTGCCGCCACCGCCTGCCGACGGCTTGACCAGCACCGGGAACCCGACCTCGGGCGCCCCTGCGATCAGGTCCTCGTCGGTCAGGCCCGGACGCGAGATGCCCGGCACCACAGGAACACCGAACGCTGAGACTGCAGCCTTGGCCGCGATCTTGTCGCCCATGGTGGCGATCGCGGAGGCGGGCGGCCCGATGAACACGATGCCCGCGGACTGCAGGGCCGCAGCGAACTCGGCGTTCTCGGAAAGGAATCCGTAGCCGGGATGCACCGCCTGGGCCCCGGTGCGCTGCGCTGCCGAGACGACAGCGTCGATGTTCAAGTAACTCTGTCGCGCCGCGGCGGGCCCCAGGCGGACCGCCACATCGGCTTCGGTGACGTGCCGGGCCTGCGCGTCGGCGTCGCTGAACACCGCCACCGACCGGATACCCATGGCCCGCAGGGTGCGGATGACCCGCACCGCGATTTCGCCACGATTGGCGACGAGGACTGTGTGGAACAACGAGGTTGAAGTCATCATCACATCCGGAAAACGCCGTAGGAGACCGGCTCCAGCGGAGCCCGGCCGACAACCGAAAGGGCAAGGCCGAGCACAGTTCTGGTGTCCGCGGGGTCGATCACCCCGTCGTCCCAGAGCCGGGCGGTCGAGTAGTACGGGTTGCCCTGGTGCTCGTACTGGGCGCGGATCGGCGCCTTGAACTGTTCTTCCTCGTCGGCGCTCATGTCGCCGCGCACGGTGGCCAGCACCGACGCCGCCTGTTCACCACCCATCACGGAGATACGCGCGTTCGGCCACATCCACAGGAAGCGCGGGGAATACGCCCGCCCGCACATCGAGTAGTTGCCCGCCCCGTAGGAGCCGCCGATCACCACGGTCAACTTCGGCACCCGGGCGCAGGCCACCGCGGTGACCATCTTGGCGCCGTGCTTGGCAATACCGGAGGCCTCGTAGTCGCGGCCGACCATGAACCCGGCGATGTTCTGCAGGAACAGCAACGGGACCTTGCGTTTGTCGCACAGCTCGATGAAATGTGCTCCCTTGAGCGCAGATTCGCCGAACAGCACGCCGTTGTTGGCGACGATGCCGACCGGATGACCGTGGATGCGGGCGAACCCGGTGACCAGCGTGGTGCCGTACTCGGCTTTGAACTCGTTGAACTCGCCGCCGTCGACGATGCGGGTGATCACCTCGTGCACGTCGTAGGGCACGCGGGCATCGACCGGGACCACGTCGTAGAGCTCGGTCTGATCGGCCACGGCGTCCACGGTGGGCGCCACCGCCCACGGCGGCGCGTCGGCCGGCCCCAGGGTGGCCACGATGTTGCGCACGATCCGCAAGGCGTCGCGGTCGTCATGGGCCAGGTGGTCGGTGACGCCGGAGGTCTTGGAGTGCAGGTCTCCGCCGCCGAGTTCCTCGGCGGTGACCACCTCACCGGTGGCGGCCTTGACCAGCGGCGGGCCGCCCAGGAAGATCGTGCCCTGGTTACGCACGATGACGGCCTCGTCGCTCATCGCGGGCACATAGGCCCCGCCGGCGGTGCACGAGCCGAGCACCGCGGCGATCTGCGCGACGCCTTGTGCGCTCATCGTGGCCTGGTTGTAGAAGATCCGGCCGAAGTGCTCGCGGTCGGGGAAGACCTCGTCCTGACGCGGCAGGAACGCGCCGCCGGAATCGACCAGGTAGATGCAGGGCAGCTTGTTCTGCAGCGCGATCTCCTGGGCGCGCAGGTGCTTCTTGACCGTGATCGGGTAGTACGTGCCGCCCTTGACCGTGGCGTCATTGGCCACGATCAGGCACTCCCGGCCCGACACCCGGCCGATGCCGGTGATCATTCCGGCGCCGGGACATTCGTCGTCGTACATCCCGTCGGCCGCCAATGCGGCGATCTCCAAAAACGGGCTGCCCGAGTCCAGCAGGCCGTCGACGCGATCTCGGGGAAGCAGCTTGCCCCGATTGACGTGGCGTTGGCGGGCCCGTTCCGGGCCGCCGAGTGCGGCGGTGGCGAGCTTGGTGCGCAGTTGCTCGACCAGCGCCAGGTGCTCGTCGCGGTGCGATGACAAGGCAGCTCCCATTTCGGTTAATGACAACTAACTCGTGATAGGTTAGTTTTCATTAACTGAGTTGTCTACCCCCGGAGGCGCCATGTCCGAGCGCGCCGTCACCCGTCGCAGTCGCGCCAAGTCCGATCGTCGCGACCAGTTGATCGCCGCCGCCGAACGGCTCATGGCTGAGCGCGGCTATCTCGCGGTGCGACTGGAGGACATCGGCGCGGCCGTCGGTATCAGCGGGCCGGCCATCTACCGGCACTTCCCCAACAAGGAAGCGCTGTTGGTCGAACTGCTGGTGGGCATCAGTACCCGGCTGCTCGCCGGGGCACAGGAAGTGACCGCCACAATCGACGAGCCCGCGGAGTCACTGGACAGCCTGGTGGACTTCCACCTCGACTTCGTCTTCGGCGAATCCGACCTGATCCGCATCCAGGATCGCGATCTGGCGCATCTGCCCGACACCGCCAGGCGACAGGTGCGCCGGGCTCAGCGGCAGTACGTGGAGATCTGGGTGACGGTGCTGACACGGCTGCACCCGGAGCTGGCCGAAGAGGATGCCCGGGTGATGGCCCACGCCGCGTTCGGATTGCTGAACTCCACCCCGTACAGCGTGAGACCAGCTGTGTCCAAGGCGCATTCGCGCGCCGTGTTGCGCCGTATGACGCTGGCGGCGCTGACCGCGGCCGGCTAGACGCCGAACGCCTTGGACAGCCAGCGGGTCGCGGTGTCGACCAGCACCGCACGGTTTTCCCGCTTGACGATCTCGTGCCCGTCATCGTCGAAGATCAACAGTTCGACGGTGCGTCCCAGTGCCACCAGCGCGTCGTACATCTGCCGGGATTCGTCGGGCAACACGTTGGTGTCGTTGCCGCCGTGCACCAGAAGCAGCGGAGCGATGATCTTGTCCGCCTTCGGCAACGGCGAAAGTCGTTCCAGCAGATCCCGATCCGCCACCGGGTGGCCGTATTCGGGATAGGAGGCCGCCGCGATCCACGGTTCGGTGGTGCGGTAGAAGGTGTTCAGATCGCTCATCCCGCAGATACTGATGCCGGCCACGAACAGCTCCGGGTGGAACGCCAGCACCGCCTGGGTCAGGTAACCGCCGTAAGACCAACCGGTGCAGGCCAACTTGTCGGCGGGGGCGATACCGCGGTCGACCAGATAGCGCGCACAGTCGGCGACGTCATCGATTGCGGCGAACCGCAATTCCTTGTCGTCGGCGTGCACGAACGCCCGGCCGAATCCGCCCGAGCCGCGCACGTTCGGAGTCAACACCGCGAATCCGGCGTCCAGCAGCGCCGGGAAGATCTCGTTGTATTCGGGACGTGCCTGCCCCTCGGGGCCGCCGTGCAGAAACATCACCGCACCGACCGTTTCGGTCTGCGGCCGATACAGCCACGCGGTGAGCTCGAGGCCGTCCCGCGCGGAGATCCGTTCCAGCGTCGGTGCCTCGGTGAGCGGTCCGCGGCTCGGTTCCCGGTCGATCCGCTCCCACTCCAGCGACCGCGGATCGACGAGTTCGACGGTGCGCGGCAACGACGGCCCCTGCACGGTGACGGCCACCATGGATCCGCCGGCGCTGATACTCAGCTCTCCGGCCACCGGCCCGGGCAGGGGTATCGGCGCCGACAGGGTCTCATCGAAGTATTCCAGAATCTGTAACTCACTGCGGCCGTTGATGTTCCACAGCAGCGCGACGGTGGACAGGTCGTCACTGACCACGAACTCGTCGAGGTCATAGCCCGGACGTTCGGCCACCACGTGATAGGACACGCCCTCGGCGGTGACGGTCACCTCGAGCAGACGGGCGTAGCCGGCGCCGTTGTCACTGCGGATCAACGCCCGCACAAAGCCTTCCGTGCTGTCCGGGCCGTAGGTGCTGGCCGGATGGTACAAGCCGGTCTCCCCGTCGATGCCGCTGCGCAACCGGCGTGGCGTGTGATCGTCGAGGATCACTCCGAAATCGGTGACCGAGCCGGGATCGGCCGGCAACAGCGCGATTTCGGTGTGCCCCCACAGCAGGATGAGTTCGTGGTAGCCGCGGGGGCCGACACGGACCAGCGAGGCACCTGCCCAGGCGTCGACCAACCGGCCGCCGGAACGACGGTCGAGCACCACGGTGTCCCCGGTGGCCGGATCGATCAGGCAGGAACTACCGACGCCGTCCTCACCGGTGAGGATCGCCGCCACCTGGGTGCCGTCCCACCCGATCAGCTCCGCGGTGCCCTCGCCGACCTCGGCCGGCCAGTAATCGATCCGGCGCGCATCGCGGTCGTCGGGGTCGGTGGTCACCACCCAGATCTGGCTACGGGTGCCGCCTTCCGGGGCCACCTGGCACGCCAGCCAGTGCCCATCGGCCGAGTGGATGACCTTCGTCACGGGCCCGATGACGGGCAGTTCCACATCACGCGAGGAGCTGGCCCGCCACCCGCGCAGGAACCGCTGCACCGCGCGCGGGTATCCCCCGTCGTCGACCAGGTGGGCAAATGCCGTCGCATCCGGGGACAACGACGCGCCGTAGTTCACCCGCACGTGTTGATCTGCGACCACCTCGCGCCCTCCTGTCTTCATTCGCCGAGCACCCACCATCTTCCCGCCACCGCACGGGTGACCTCGGTCTCGGCACACTGAGCATCCGCACAGGTACCCTCGCAGCCATGAGGTGGGCATGACCGATTCACCACGCCGCGACGGGTCTGACCCGACCCAACCGTTCGGTAGCGGCTCTCCCGTTGACTATCCAGATCCGGCGTATGCGAACCAGCCGCCGTATCAGGGTGCGTACCCGAATCCCACCCAGCAGCTGCCGTCCTACCCTCCCTACGGGTACGACGCAGGCGCAACCGGTCAGTACGGAGCCGGTTCGCCGCCGCCGAGCGCCCCCACCCCTACCGAGCCCGACGGCCATGAGCCCCGGCTGTGGCTGTGGATCCTGGCCGCCATCGCGATCCTGGTCCTGGTGGGTCTGGTCGTCGCGCTCGTGATCACCAACGGTTCCCGTCAAGAGACGGTGGTCGCACCACCGCAACCGATCACTCCCGCGCCCGGCTTCAGCACGTCGCCGACGACACCCACCACGACCTCACGGGCACCCCGCCCGATCCCCGCACCGACCATCGCGCCGCCGACGACCACCGCAACCGGTCCGACGGAGACCGTCACCTACGAGGTCACCGGTGAGGGCCGGGCCATCAACATCACGTACCTGGACACGGGCAACATGCTGCAGACCGAGTTCAACGTCCCGCTGCCCTGGACCAAGCAGGTGGAGTTGGCTCAACCGGCGACCGAAACGGCCAGCGTCAGCGTGGTCAACTTCGGCCCCGAGGTGGCCTGCACGGTGACCGTCAACGGGGTCCAGACCCAGCACCGCACCGGTTCGGGCATCACGATCTGCGTGGGGACACGCTGAGCCGCGCGGGCACCCGCACCGCCAGCATCCCGGCCAACCCCAGCACCATCACCAGACACAGTCCGCCCATGCCGGCCCGGTCGGTGCCGAACAGATCGATGAAGGTGAAGAACAGCCACGGCGCCAGGAATGACGCCGCGCGACCGACGGTCGTGTAGAGCCCGAAGGCCACGCCCTCCTTGCCGTCGGCGGTCAGCCTCAGCATCAAGGTGCGCGCCGAGGACAGCGTCGGGCCGATGAACAGGCACAGCAGCAGCCCGCACACCCAGAAGGCCACCGGACCGGACAGGGCCAGCAGGGACAACCCGACCACGATCAGGCTGACCAGCGATCCGACGATGACAGGTTTGGATCCCAGCCGGTCATCGAGCTGCCCGCCGACCACGGCGCCCACCGCGGCGATCACACACGCACTCATGCCGAACAGCAACACGTCCGCCTCGGAGATGCCATAGACGTTGACGCCCAGCACAGCGCCGAACGCGAACACTCCGGCCAGACCGTCGCGGAACACCGCGCTCGCCAACAGGTAGTAGACGACGTTGTGGTCACGGCGCCACTCGCCGCGGATCTCGGCCCACAGTCGTCGGTAGGCACCGAACAGGCCGACGCGTTCGGTCGGGCCGGTGGCGGTCACCTTCGGTACAACGATGAACACCGGCAGCGCGAACAACATGAACCAGACCGCGGTCAGCAGCATCACCGCCCGCACGTTCTGCCCGTCTGCCGCCGGGATGCCCAGCAGACCGCGGGTCTCCCCGTCACCGGCGATGAACCCCACATAGGCCACAAGCAGCAACACGACGCTGCCCGCGTAGCCCAGGGCCAGGCCGAGCCCGGAGATGCGTCCGGAGGTTTCCGGCGTCGACAACTGCCGCAGCATGGCGTTATAGGGCACCGTGGCCAGCTCGTTGCACGCCGCTGTGCAGGCCAGCAAGATCAGGCCGGGCAATAGATAGCGGTGGTCGTCGTGGATCAGGCTCATCGCCGATGTCAGCGCCACGGCCGCCCCGGTCATCACCGCGAGCACCCGACGGCGTCGCTCCGGGGCGTCCACCCAGATACCGGTAACCGGGGCCAGGACGGCCACGGCGAGTCCGGCGACGGTCATCGCGCGGCCCAACCAGCTGGCCGGGGTGGTGTCCCCAGGAAGATCAGAGCCGACCGCGCCGGTCAGATAAACCGAGAACACAAAGGTGACGGCGATTGCGTTGAGGCCCGTCGCACCGCAGTCCCACAACGCCCACGCGAGCACCCTCGCCCGCCCGGGGTTAGTCATGACCGACACCCTATGGGTTTTGGCTCCTTCTAGGATTGGCGCCATGCCCGTACCCGCACCCAGTCCGGATGCCCGTGCCGTCGTCACCGGCGCCTCACAGAACATCGGTGAGGCGCTGGCCACCGAGCTCGCCGCCCGCGGCCATCACCTGATCATCACCGCCCGGCGGGAGGACGTGCTGACGTCCCTGGCGCAGCGGCTCACCGAGCGCTACGGCGTGACCGTGGAGGTGCGTGCCGTCGACCTCACCGACCCGGCGGCCCGCGACGGCCTGTGCGACGAACTGGCCCAGCGCGAGATCTCGATCCTGTGCGCCAACGCAGGCACCGCGACCTTCGGGCCGGTGATCGACCTGGATCCCGCCGGCGAGAAGGCCCAGGTGCAGCTCAACGTGCTCGGCGTGCACGACCTGGTCCTGGCGGTCCTGCCGGGCATGGTCAAGCGCGGCTCCGGCGGCATCCTGATCTCGGGATCGGCGGCCGGCAACTCCCCCATCCCCAACAACGCCACCTACGCCGCGTCCAAGGCCTTCGCCAACACATTCAGCGAGTCGCTGCGCGGCGAGCTCAAGGGCGCCGGCGTACACGTCACCGTGTTGGCGCCGGGCCCGGTGCGCACCGAGCTGCCCGACGCGGCCGAGCAGTCACTCGTCGAGCGGCTGATCCCCGACTTCCTGTGGATCTCAACGGAATACACCGCCAAGCTGTCGTTGGACGCCTTGGAGAAGAACAAGATGCGGGTGGTACCGGGGGTGACCTCCAAGGCCATGTCGATGGCCAGCGGCTACGCCCCACGGGCGATCGTCACCCCGATCGTCGGCGCGGTCTACAAGAAGCTCGGCGGCGGCTAGTTTTCGCCTGTCTTCACGCCGATTTCTACCTCTGGGTTGTTGATCGGCTCAGATCACGACCCCTGGGTAGAAATCGGCGCGAGCTTTAGCGGCTGTAGCCCGATTCGCCGCTCAGCGGCGGCGGCGCCCCGTGCCGAAAATACTTCGGGTGATCTCCCGGCCAATCACCGTGCCCGCCGAGCGCATCGCACTCTTGAACGCCGAGCTCTTGAGCACCTGCTCGAGCACGCCCGGTTCTTGGGGCTGCACCGGGGCGGGCATCGGTTCGATGTCGCCGGACGCCTCGACCCCGGCGAAGCCACCCGGATCCTCGGGCGAGGGCGGCGGGGCCAGCTTGGCGGCCAGCCGCTCGTATGCCGAATCCCGGTCGACCGTCTGGCCATAGGTGGCCTGCAGCGGGCTGGCCTTCGCGGCCGCGGTGATCTCCTCGGGCCCGATGGTGTCCATCAACGACCGCGGGGCGCGCATCCGAGTCCACGCCACCGGCGTCGGCGCCCCCGTCTCCGAGAGCACCGTGACGATCGCCTCGCCGATCCCCAACGACGTCAACGCCTTCTCCAGGTCGTAGACATCGGTCTTCGGGTAGGTGCGAACCGTCTTCGACAGCGCCTTCTGGTCATCGGGAGTGAAGGCGCGCAACGCGTGCTGCACCCGGGCGCCCAGTTGGGACAACACGTCATTGGGTACATCGGTGGGCAGTTGGGTGCAGAAGAACACGCCGACGCCTTTGGACCGGATCAGCTTGACGGTCTGCTCGACCTGCTCCAGGAACGCCTTGGACGCGTCGTTGAACAGCAGATGCGCCTCATCGAAGATGAAGACCAACTTGGGCTTGTCGACGTCGCCGACCTCGGGCAGCGTCGTGAACAGATCGGCCAGCACCCACATCAAGAACGTCGAGAACATCACCGGCCGGGCAGCCTGAGCGCCCAACTCCAACAGGGTGATGATGCCGCGACCCTGCGGATCCGTGCGCAGCAGGTCCTTGGGCTCCAGTTCGGGCTCACCGAAGAACGAGTCGGCCCCCTCGGCCTCCAAATTGACCAGGGCCCGCAGGATGACACCGGCAGTCGTCGTCGACACCGCACCCAAAGCCTTGAGTTCGGGCTTGCCCTCGTCGCTGGTGAGGAACTGGATCACCGAGCGCAGATCCTTGATGTCCAGCAGGGGCAGCCCCTTCTGATCGGCCCAATGGAAGATCAGGCCGAGGGTCGACTCCTGAGTGGTGTTGAGCCCCAAGACTTTCGACAGCAGGATCGGACCGAAGCTGGTGATAGTGGCGCGCACCGGAACCCCGACGCCCTCGGTGCCCAACGACAGGAACTCCACGGGGAACGCCGTCGGCGTCCAGGCATCGCCGGTGTCCTTGCCGCGCTGGTCGACCTTGTCGTTGGTCTCCCCCGGCTTGGCCAACCCGGACAGGTCGCCTTTGACGTCGGCCATCATCACCGGAACGCCGGCTGCCGACAGCTGCTCGGCGATCACCTGCAGCGTCTTCGTCTTACCGGTACCGGTGGCACCGGCGATCAGCCCGTGCCGGTTGACCGTGGCCAACGGGATGCGCACCTGGGCGGCCGGGTCGACGACGCCGTCCACCAGGACCGTTCCCAATTCCAGCGCCTGGCCTTCGACGGCGTAGCCGGCAGCGATCTGCTGCGCAGGGGTGGCTGTCGATTCCGTGGTCATGCGGCGGTCCTCCCGGCCAGGTACGAAGTGTGCGCGAACGAGCCAATCGGGCTCTGACACTACTTGCCGGACGCCACGCTCGGTGGGTGTGGCGGTTCTACCGCAAGCTATGGGAATACTGTGGATCTTTGTGCGAGACGAACTGGTATGGATCGACTGCGAGATGACCGGCCTGGACCTGAAGTCCGATCGCCTGATCGAGATCGCGGTTCTGGTCACCGACGCTGACCTGAACATCCTCGGCGACGGCCTTGACGTGGTGATTCACGCTGACGACGCGGCGTTGTCGTCGATGGTCGATGTGGTCAAACAGATGCACGCCCGATCCGGCCTGACCGAGGAGGTGCGGCGGTCCACCGTCGACCTCGCCACCGCCGAAGAGATGGTGCTCGATTACATCCGCGGCCACGTCAAGCAGGCCAAGGCCGCTCCCCTGGCCGGCAACTCGATTGCCACCGACCGCGGCTTCATCGCCCGCGACATGCCGAAACTGGACGACTACCTGCACTACCGGATGATCGACGTCAGCTCGATCAAGGAACTGTGCCGGCGCTGGTACCCACGCATCTACTTCGGTCAGCCCGAGAAGGGCCTCGCACACCGCGCGCTGGCCGACATCCACGAGTCGATCCGCGAACTCAAGTACTACCGCTCGACCGCGTTCGTTGCCCAGCCCGGGCCGTCTACCAGCGATATCGCCGCTGTCGCCGCCGAGCTCGGGCCGCCCAAGGACGACGCGCCCGAAACCGATTCGGCAGTAGGACACCCGAGCAGTTAGTATCTACGAGCCGCATACGCCGAAAGGCAGCGCGGCGATGGTGGCTGTAGTTCAGTTGGTAGAGCACCAGGTTGTGATCCTGGCTGTCGCGGGTTCGAGTCCCGTCAGCCACCCCGCAGGTGGGAGAGGGTTTTTGACTCTCCCACCTTTTGCATTTCGGTGGGCTTTGCACCCTTAGCGCACCCTTGCAGACGTACACGGCATGTACTCGCGGACCCGACCGCAGCGCGGTAGCTTCTGCGCCCATGACGACGACGTACCAGATTCGATGGATTCCTCAAGCTGTCGAGAACCTTCTCCACAACCACGACATCCAGACCCGCAACGAGCTTGCGAAGGTGCTCGGCGTCGGTAGGTCCACGGTCTATGACGCGTTCGACGACGACTGGTCGGGTAACGCGTCTATCAAGGTGCTCGCAGCGATGGCCGGTCATTTTCGGGTGCCGTTGGCCCGTCTGGTCACTGAGCCGGGACGACGGTAAGGAGCTTCGGCGCGGTCGGCCCGGAGCGTTCCTTTCACTCCGGGCCGAACCTTGGTCGCGTGTTCATACAGTGGGAAAGAAATAGGAGAAAACCCACCACGCGGCCCGCCTGCGTACTCCACATCTTCGTTAAGCCGGTTTCGTTCCGTCCGTTCAACGTCCAATAACTCGATCCTCAAGTCGCCCTGTGTATCTCAGTTAGTTGGACCTGCCGAGACAAGACCCGTCCCGGCAGGTTGTGGCAGGTACAACCCCAAGCGCTCGCGGGAGTTGACACAAGGTTGCCCTTGCCACTGCCGCGCAGTTCCTAAGCTGCGCGACCACACCCGTAGCAAGCCGGGTGCAAACCCATTGGCTACCGGGCGCGTTCCCGGTAGCGGTTCAAAACGTAAAGCTCAGCCGTCGACCAGTCGCCGTATCCGGCCCGGTACGACACGCTGAACGGTCCCATGCTGTGTTCTGACGTGATCTGCGACGTATCCGTGAGCAGTCGAGCGGACGCGGTAAGGATCACAGCCCGCACGTCATCGTGCGGGTTCCCATCTGTGCCCCAACCGCGACCACGGGTGTAACTCTTGGCGTGAGCCGAGACAATCGTTATGACTGCCTCGGCCTGGCCCGCGTCGAGCTGCTGACCGGTAAACGCCGATAGATCACTCACTGTCGGCGCTGCCACGATTAGGCCGCGTCGAACAATCGCACGTTGGCCTGCGGGTGCCGGAATGCGAACCCGACGCGGGCGATACCGCGCACGTCCTGCCCGTCCTGGCGCGGCACGTCGAACCGCTTAACCTCGGTGCCCTTGCGGAGAACCGTCGTGGTCCGCGTCGAGTCGATACCCCAAGCGAACGTAGCGGCGTCCACGTTCGGGTCAGTAAGAACCTGAATACCGGCCACCTGCAAACCGTCAGCGACCAGCTCAAGCAGCGGTTCATTGCTACCGGTGGCCTTCTTAAGCTTCGACAGTGCCTCAGCCGTGGCCGGGGCCATCACCCAACGATCAATGTTCGCGCCGACGCTCTTAGCCTTGAAAATCGCTGCGATGAACGGATCAAGATTTGTAATGCTCGCGCCGGTATCGACCGTCTGATACGTGGTGCTCAGCAGGCCGTCAGGCACCTTAGCGTTAGAGCTACCGTCGCCCAGAAATGCAACGTCAATACTGGTAGCGATCTGATTAGCAATACCGCTGGCGATGGCCTCCGCAATCGCAGGGTCGGTATCCTCAACAGCTTCATTCGATACGGTAGTAATGCCACCAACCTTAGACGGACTACAAATCACTTCACCGGTAGAGCCGTCCGTAGGCGTAATTTCCTCAAGTTCAGCCAGCCATGAGACAGCGGGATCACTCACCCATAGCGGGAACTGAACCTTAACCTTGTCGGTCGTAAAAAGCGTGGTAGCCAAGAAAGCAGTGCTCTTAGCCTGAATCGCCTTATTGAGCATTTCCCCGAACGCTGCCGGGGCGAAACTGTCAGCAATGTTTGAATGCTGCGTAGCCATATGTAGTTGTCCTATTCAATTTTGAAATATTCAGTTATTTCCCGTCACCGGGACGGGCTAGAAATTGCGCACCGGGCGCAAAAGGCTATTGCGCGTCAAGCGCACGTTATTTGGTGAACAAATCCGCCCAGCTCAGAGCCGCCCTACCGTCGCCACGCGGACCCTGGCCAGCATCACCCGTCGCCTTACGCGCCTTAAGGTACGGCTTAGCAGTCGTTAGATTTTCGATTGCAGCGCTTAGCTTTTCGTCGTCTTCCAAGTGCTTCGGGTCGAACGGTAGCGCGTCGGGGTCGACCAGCGTGCCGTTAGCCGCAACGAGGGCGGCGTGCAACCTGCGCGCGAGCTTGTCGGCCCGTTCCTCGGCGGCTTTAGCCTTAGTCCGGTGGTCGGCGTTCTCTTTACGCAAGCCTTCTACATATTCACGCGTAAAGGTGTCTGATTGCGTTTCTGAGCCGCCGGTGCCATCATCTGCACCCGGTGCGCTAGCCGATGCTTTTTCGTCCGTTTCCGTCGATTCTGTGGGCACCTGGCCCGTTTCAACGTCACTCATGCTGCGTCCTCTGTAATTTCATTGACCGCCTTACAGAACTGCGCATTATTCGAAAACTGCGAGTTGTATTCCATAAGGCCGTGGTCTGCCTTGGCGTAAGCCTCTTGCTGCTGTTCGTCAAACAGCTCTTTAACGTTCTGTGCGATCTCATCCTCGGACAGGCCCATACGGCGCAGAATTGCGGTTCGACTGAATAGCTGGCCGCCCCCGAACAACTTCTGAGCCGCGTCAGCTTCCTGCGAAACGGAACGGGTTGCCGGGTCATTCCAGCGGGCACGCACATTCACGTCAGCCGGGTCGATACCGTCACGGATAGCCACGGCAAGCCGCATTACCTGCTCCCATGACTGCCCGAATGCCGATTGCTTAGCAGATGCCTTAGCCGTTAACCCGGCTTCGCTGGCCCGTAGCGCGTCGGCGCTGGTCGGGTTCGCGTGAAGAACGCCGAGATAATGCGGTGGTAGACAACTAATCGCGGCAATCTCGGACAGGATCACGTCTACCGCTGTCCGGTAACCGGCCAGGTCCGCGCCGGGAAGCTGCCCAAACTTGGCGTTGTCGCCGTCCGCAATCATCATGCGGTCGGATTCAGGGAACGGGTTAACCGTCTCCATGACCGGGTTGCCCTCGCCGTCGAGCACCGGGTTTCCGTCCGCGTCGAGCTTCGGAACCTCGACCAGATCAATGCCAGTGGCCCAGCGGCGTGGACGCGCGCCGTACTCCGACGACACCATGAGGTCAGCAGTCAACTTGCTCAGCATGTCGACCAAACCCGTCAGATCGGCAACCTCCGACACACCGTCATCTAGCGGCAAGTCCGCGTTGCGGAACGCAACGATGGGCACCTGGCCCAACGGATTGTCCAGCGTCTCCACAAGTGTCAGCGCCGACGCCGCCGCGCCAGCCTGCGATGCTCGATAACGCTCGATCCGGTCGGGCAGGTACAGAACCGCGTGAGTTTCCTTCTTAACGGTGTCAACCCAACGCTTCACCGCCGCAACGGTTTCCCGGCTACCGGGATCAATCTGCGTAGCGACCTCACGGCACGACTCGACCGCGATACGCGGGCTGCCGTCCGGGTTCGACCACACCGACACATAGCCCGCACCGGTTAGCAGCGCCTCGCGGTGAACAAGCGCGCTCCGCTGGTCAAGATCATTGGCTAGCCACAACGGCCACACGTCAGCGCCGCTAAACCCGGTCAGCCGGAGCCGTTCGGCAATGGAGTTAATCGCCAGCCGCACGTAGTTCACGGCCACACGCGGGAAGCGCTCACCGAGCGCCGATTGAACCTCCGGGGCCACAAACGTCAGCTCACGATCACCCCGGTAATAGTTGTTAAGCCGCAAGATGTTGCCTTGCGGCGAGCCGAGCGCCTTTAGCAGCTCTGCTAGCTGATTCTGTAGAGACATATTCAGTTGTGCGTTCTTTCTACGCCGCGAAGGACCATGCCTTGCGTCGTGGTTTCTGTTGTGCGGCAAGCCAAGTAGCCCGACTGTGGGCCATCATCAAGCTTGTGCAGAGGTCGATTTTCCGAGCGTGACGGGGACGACCCGCCTTAGCGATACGCAAGCCGCCGTTATCGGTTTCCAGCACCGTTGCCGCAAGCACATGCCGCCTAAGGTCCGGGTCACCAGACTGCGTAAACCTGCCATTTACCCCAGCGCTGTGCAGGTCTGTCGTCGCTGCGGTCTGCCGCGCTGGCGACTGCCGGAACTCCACCATTGGCAAACCCTCGGATTCGAGCGCCTGCGCCGAGCGGGTCCACAGGTACGGATCGAAAGCGACCTCTTTAACGCGATAGCGCTTAGCGGCGTCCCTGATGGCCTGTTCTACGTCGAACACCGGCACCCGCCAAGAGTCATCGCCTGGCGGTTTCTCCCACACGCCGAGCTTGTCAAAGTGCGGCACCTTAGCGACGGACCCGACAACTAGCGCCGTGGCATCGTTGTTGAGGCTGCCGTCCAGGGCAATAACCACGTCTGCACCGTCCGGGATCGGTCCCTGGCTCAGCAACCCGTCCCACGTATCCGCGTCGAACAGCGCGTTTTCCAGCGCGCCCACGAACTGACACAGCCGCGCGCGCCTAAAGTGCGCCTCGGTCATCTTCGGCGGCAACAAAGCCCGCAGAGCGTCACGGTGTAAGAAGTCACCAAGCGCGGGATTCGCTAACTCCCAACAGTGTTCACACGACGGTGGGTGATCCTCGAATCCTGCCGCCGAGTGCTCCACGTAAACCTGTGAAGTGTCGTCGTGGTTCTCAAGATCGTACGCACGTAGCCGAGCTAGAACGCTGTCATCGTTCGGCCCCGGCGTGCCGATTCCGATAAGCGTCGAGCGTTCCCGCTTACCTTGCGCGAGCGCTACGACCTCCCACGTTTCCGGGTTCACCCGCCCGCACTCATCAACGATTGCCAGCGTGTAATCCAGACCCTCTAGGGCTGCCGGTGACGCCGGCAGGCACGCAAATGATGCGCCACGGCCCGGAACTTCCAGCCGATCCTTGAACACCTGTACCCGGCTCTCGAGGTCCGGGTTCAGTTCGACCATGCGCTTAGCGATGCCGAACACAATCCCGGCCTGTCGTTCATCGACGGCGGCAACGATCACGGTCGCGCCTTCTCCGCCCGTCATCAGCTCGTACAGGCCAAGCGCGGCGACAAGCGAACTCTTACCCTGGCCGCGCGGCAGACACCACCCGGCAATGCGTGGCTGCGGGTCCGCGTCGAGCACGCTGCCAACAAGGTCTCGCTGCCACGGACGCAACCGCAACGGCTTACCCGCTCCGGTGCCCTTAGGTACCCGGATGAATTTTTCGCAGAACGCGGCAAACCGCGCTGAGCCGTTCGACCGTGGCCGAAACGGCAACACACTGTCATCGACGGCCCGTTTAGGGCCAGCACGCATATATCCTCCGATCCATGACGTGGGCATCCACCCTTTTACAGTCCCTATCTCAAGCTGCAGGTGTTGCCGGACTATTATTGGGAATCTACAATTACAGGCTGTCAAGGAGAAATTCGGTAATCGCCCGCCAAAGCGAATTGCGAAAAGAGCTACACGTACACCTACGCTCAGTTGACGAGGCTCTCGTCGAAGTCAAGAATCCCCTACTCGTGTCGAATGTGGAATCTGTAGAAGACAAGCTGTCCGCGCTATCCATCGCAGTGACGGAAATTAGCAATATTGAAAATTCTCTCATCTCACCCTCGCCGGATCGCCTCCGAATCATGAGGCGAGAAGTCGAGATACTATTAGATGCATACAAACGATTGGCTCTATCGTCCGAGGGTACGTATCCAAATTCCTCTTCCGAGAGGAAGAAGGTTCTAGATTTAGGGTTTCAAGCTGGCTTCGACGCTTCCATCGCGGTGCGAGAATTACGAACCGCCCTCGCGCAAATTGATACCGGCTCCGACGACGCATACAAGCTTTACAGTGCGAAAGGATATAGCTGGCGGGACAGACCAAAATACGACTGGCGGCGCGACTTTTAGAGCAAAAGAGTAATCACCCCTGTGTTGGCTGACCGAGGTGAGCGACGACGCTTAGCGGGGTTACCCGCCACCCTTAGCGTTTCCGCTGGTCAGAGCCTCGCAGTCGGGCACCTTAGCCGGCTGTTGACTGGCCTTAGCGCGCTGCGTAAGTCATATGCCTAGTGTTGCTTAGCTGCTGGTCAGAGGACTTGTGCGCGTAATTACGTGCTCAGAGTCTCGGCCAAAGGTTGTAACCAATGGCCGGATCATTCGCTCTGGTCTCGCGTATCAGCTTCGCTTCCATTGCGCGGACTTCTGCGTCAGTGGCTGTGTCCGATTCCCACAGGATTGTTTTGCGTGCGGTGTAGTCGTTGGCGTGTTCGCCAAGGTCGGCGGCGATTTGCGCCTTTGCGCTTGGGCTGCCGAAGTAGCTCACCCGAGTTGGGTCATTTGCCTTAGTGCCTTGATTTCTCGGATGCCAGCGCGTCGAGAATGGTTTTGACCTCGACGTT